>CAIWEX010001267.1 GCA_903911795.1 uncultured Schlesneria sp. | reverse complement strand
AGACCCCGCTCAGAACGAACTATAGTGATTCCGTCTTCACCCTTCGGGGGCAGACCAGTTGTGTCTGTCGCCGTGTCAGTATCACTTTCTAAACTGCGATCTTGACAACCACATTTCGGCTGTCCAGCATGATCGTGAGTTTGGGCAGCATCGCCAGTGAGCCTAGTTCGAGCTCCCGAGGATTCACAACGAGTTGGCCGCCTAATTGCCGAATAGCCTCCTAAGGCAGCTTCAAAGGCATCTGCGAGCGACTTGGAGGGTCGTATGACTCCATTGTCAAGCAAGTCGAGAGTCTTTCCGGAGTCTCCCTTTCGGACGTTCTCGCGAACGAATGCACGAAGTTTGAGCCCGTCAGCTTTCAGGAACGAGGGAGCACGACTGGTGTACTCAGCATAGAACGGGTCCTGGATGACGCTATATGATCCGCAGTTGTGGAGGTACGCACAAGGCAAAAGCTTGATGAATTCCGTTTCGACGGCCTCATTGAAGTCTTGGAGCGTGTCCGCGTAGTTGCAGGCCTGGTATGACGGGTGAACTTTTTCGGAAATACCTCCACCGACATACGTACGCACCAGACCGTCCATGTCCGTTTTCTCAACGTCGCTCCATTGCTTCAGCTCGACGATGAGGGCTGTATACCGGCTAGCTTCATCCGTGCCTGTGATGATCATATCGATCCGCCTCCCGGTTGGGGGGAGTGAGAACTCAATCGCGATACCCGCCCGTGCGGGAATCTGGCGATCGTTAAGAACAATGCTCATCGCGGCCATGGAATTTTTCCATGAGGCAAGCTCAGAACGGCCCACCTTCTTGTTCAATCGATATTGAAATTCAGCGAGGATGATCTCATCGATTTGATTTGTGAGGATGTCATCTTGAAATCCCTCGAGCGTTGAGCGATAGATTATCACAGAACATTAACTATACGATGTTGGAACACATTTCTGAGGACTCTGACGCATCGCAGAGGAAGGCCGAGCTACCTCACTCCGCTCGCCGACGCGGCCCAATAGTGGTTGACGAAATCCATTCCCGGACCCATGACAGATGAGGAGGCGTGAAAGATCTTCTTCCGCCCGTCAATCGTGAGGTGAGCCCTTTTCATGAGACACACAGTTTGAGATCATTTTCGGCGACATGTTTCTCAAAGTTTATGGGAAACTACAAATCTCCGAGTGACGATCGGGGTCGCCTTAGGTTGTAGTCTTCGACGTGGGTTTGGATTTCGAGTTGGGTTTCGTTAAAGCTTCTGGGTTCTCTGAGGTGGATGACTTCATCTTTGAATCTTGCGAAGAAGCTTTCGGCGAAGGCATTTTCTCCTGGAGATGCAGGGCTTGAAAAGGATGAGGTTCCGCCTGCATCCTGGATGGTCTTTCGGCAGTCCTCGCTGGCGTATTGGGCACCTCGGTCGGAGTGGTGGATCCAGTGGGGTCCAAGGTTCGTTGACGCGATAGCCATTTGAAGCGCGGCCACGACGAAGTCGCTTGTCATGCCCTGGCTGACGGACCAGCCGCATACGCGCCGAGAGAACACGTCGAGAGTGACCGCGAAGTAGGCGAATCCACGGGGGAGCGGAATGTAGGTGAAGTCGCTGACGAGCAGCTGGCCAGGACCCAAAACCGGCCCGCAGAGGTTGGGAGCATCCACGGGAACGGGAAACGTCGTGCGACGCTTCTTGCGAGCCACCATCAGTCCAAGCCTAGACATCCTGGTTCGCATCGCCTTCTTGTTGATCCCGGCAAGCCCCGCGAGACGGCGGTACCCGTAGCGCGGATGAAGACCCGCCAAGCGAACGATCTCCTCGTCGTTGGTGGGCTTGAGCGGTGGACGCCGGTAGACGCTCGCCCGAGATACGCCAAGGAGCCAGCAGCAATCCTGCACCGGCAACTGGGCTTTGCGCGAACGGATCATGGCGACTTTCTCCCGGGGCGAGGGCTCAACTTTCCCAGAGCCTCCTGGAGGAACTCAATCTCCAAATGAGCGCGCCCAAGCGCCGCTTCTAACTCCCGAACCCGGGCGTCGGGAGTGTGGACGGCGGCTCGCCAACCCGCACTGGAGAACGCCTCCTCGCCTCTAGCCCGGTACTGCTCGATCCAACGGTCCAGCATCGAGGGGGACAGAGCATGCTCACGGCATAGT
>CAIWEX010001266.1 GCA_903911795.1 uncultured Schlesneria sp. | reverse complement strand
CGTCTCCTGACCCCGCCGAAACGCCCGACCGCAGGTCTCCTCTTCCATCTGCAGACTGATTCGATCCGCAGACAAAGGTCTTGCATTGCGATCTATGAACGCGATAGCCTGATTGTGCTTCAAAGCACCGGTTTACGAAGATGAGATCGGCGATCCCCGTCAGGAGAACGTGATGTCAGATTCCAATTGCAAATCCCTCGCAGACAACGTGGTTTACTGGCACCATAATGGCGTCATGCGCCGATTTACGATTGTGACCAGTCTCGTCCTGACGTGGGTCGCCTGCGATCTGCTCCTGCATACTCTTTCGTGGGAGGCCAGAGGAGTTCTCCTCAATGTCACCGAAATTGATTTCGGGCGATTGCATTTGCTGACGGCATATTCACTGCCGGTCTTGGGAGTCGTTACGCTGGCGCTGCTTTGCGGTTTCATTCGTCAGGGGAATACTCAACTCCCTTCAGTGATCACCGTCTGCGGTGGCCTGTTTATCATTGGTGGTGCCCTGACGGACATCGCAGTCACCGTCATTTACAGTCCTGACTTGGCGATGGAGGGCAACCTGTATCTGCGGATTCTTCTGGATTCCGAACATTCACTGCCGTTCGTCTATGCTTATGCGTTCATCACGCAGTCCCTTTACATCGCCTTGTTCTGCGGGCTCTGGATCGGATTCCTGAAACATCGCTGGATGATCGCTCAGTCCGTTTCGTCAGCCGCACCGCGATCAATCCTGGAATTTGTCAAAGCCGCGACGGGAGGAGCACATCTGACGATTCGGCAATGGCTGCTGCCGTTGCGAATGTCCGAGATTCCGCTACTTTACCACTACGTCTGGGTGATCGCGATTCCCATCGTTTTTGGAATCAGCCAGTTCCGGTGGTACGTGGCCATGGAATGGATGGGAATTGTTGAGCCCGACTTTGCTACCCGTGTCGCAGTGGCTTTGCATGGAGTCTGCAGCAGTCTGGTTGTGTATCTGCTGGCTGTGCGGCGAATGGCGCTGCTTATGCCGTAAGTCCTCTTTCACAATTCGCCAGCTGCGGATTCTGTCAGTAATGAATCTGACGAATCACACTGAACTGGTAACCAGCACCAGCTGTCTCGACGGCAAAATACGTGCGGCGAATTTGCGTGACAGGGCGATTTCGATAATTCAATTCCAGTTGCGCGAGCATTGTCTCGGTTGGCTTCGGATAGAAATGGAAGATCGCAGTGTCGCCACGAACATCGATCGAGGCTCGTTTGAATAATTCGACGTCAGCACTGCGCCGGTCCCCTCCCTGCCACGTCATGTACAATCTCTGTTCATTCTTTCCGCTGGCAACAAACCGCGACACAGGCGTCGGTTGATTGAGTTTTGAGATGTAGACCAGTCGTCCATCAGGCAACAGTGCACCGAGTTCAATCCCGAAGAATTCGAGTTGCTTGGCGTACTCATCAACCCCCGCCCGATCTCCGAAGCGAACATACCAGCGCTGTTCGCGTGGCATCCCACCGGTTCCAGGGCCGATCCCCAATCCCTTTTTTCCAGTCCCTTTGGCGCTGCCGGTCTTACCCGTGCTCTGGATACCGGTGTCAAACTGTTGTTGAACCTGCTGTGTCGCGGATTCCGAAAGTTCTACGACAGTTTCCAGTGCTTCGGCGATTTCGGTCGTATCCGACTGGACTTCGGCGGGCGAGGCATCGTGCACTTCCGGTTCAGGTGAGTCGACACGCAGTGTTTCGTCGGGAGACCCATCTTCAAAACCGCCGGGCGCTTCGACCAGTTCGACGGGAACAGCTTGCGGAGGGGCTGGCAGTCGATTTGTCAGCCAGATTGCCACGACGCACAGGCAAAGTCCTGCGACACCGACGAACATCGCAATTGTCCACGAGCTGACACGGTCATACAGCGTATCTCGCAGAACTGGTGCTGGACGATGGATAGTCTTCAGTGACATCACAGGGATCGCTATTGGGGTTTACGTTTCAACGCGTTTCGATCATCCCGTTCGTCATACGGACGAACCTTGAGATACCAGTCGGTCCAAGCCTTTCGAGAGGCCTCACCCCATTTCTTCAGATGTGCCAATCGTTGTTGATCGTTGGCATCCTCCGCAACGCCCTCAGTCGGATCAATCGGGACTCCGCAGCCGTTTGGGCGACGACTGAGAATGCAAAGCGCGGCACTCGCTTCTCGAACCACGGATTCATCCCCGTCCACAAGACCTCGAATCAGATAGGGGGCAGCAGAAATATCCCCCGTTCGTCCCAATGCCCAGATTGCCGTCCGACGAACTTCCACTCGCTTATCATTCGACAATCGCTTCAGGAGAGTGATTTGCCCGATCAATTCCTCGGGGCGATCTAACTGAACCTTTTCGACAATGGCTTCCTGCGCCGCGAGAATTTGGGCGTCAGACGATTTTTCGAGATCCGCCAGCAGCGTATCGACCGGTCCCTGGATCTTGCGTACTTCTCCCTGGTTGACCTGGACTGTATCCAGGTTATCAGGCAGACCGCGACCTCCCACGAGCAACCCACCACCGACTTGTGGGGCACGGCGCGGTTTTCGAATCGTCCCGGCGGTGGCTTTTGAAAGAAATAAGAGTGTGAGTGCGGTTGAGGGCACGGTGCTACTGGAATCAGTCCAGCTTCCATCGGCCGCCTGTCGTTTGAGGAGTTCGTCAGCCCCTTCATTGTACCAGTCGTGCGTCCCGATCTTGTCGGAATCGAGCAAAGCCCCGACACGTTCAATCCCGTAGAAGTAATAGTTCAGGTACATTCCCTGCGAAGCATTACCGGGTTCAAAAAAATGATCTGAGATCACTCGCAATGCCGATTTCAACGCCTTGTCGATCGGGGCAGGGGACATCGTGGTGACTGTTTTCACTTTGGGAGCTTTTTCTTTCTCTCGCTCCTCGATTGGTCGCTCCAACACCCCGAATCTCCGCGGTGCATTCGTGGGATTCGATGGACGAAGGCCATCATCGAATTCAATATCGCGAAACAGGACGTGCCGGATCACGAGCAGTGTCCCAGCCCCGGCAACGGTCATTGTGGATGTCGAATTCGTTGCACCAGCACCCTGATTTGGATTTTCGACGGGGTGGTAACAGAATCCGCCATCGCGACTTTGCGAGACCAGCAACCATTTCGCGGCTCGTTCCCAAGTCTCGATCGGGATTTCAACCCCTGCACGCGATGCCGCCCAGAGTCCCAGGATCGCATATTGCGTGATACTGGTATCTCCGAAGTCGAGCGCCCCGGTTCCTTCGCCCGACGGGTAGTACCAGGCACCGTAGGATCGCTGCTTCTGAATCAGAAACTTCGCGATGCTTTCCAGTTGGGGACGGTACAATTCACGATCGACCGCTTCCAGAAACATGGCATCGACACCAGCTTCATAGTTGTGGTGCGAAGTTGGCGAATAGACTCCGTTGGTAAATCGGCTGAGAACTTCCTGAAGCCCTCTCT
Source organism: uncultured Schlesneria sp. (assembly GCA_903911795.1). Lineage (GTDB taxonomy): Bacteria > Planctomycetota > Planctomycetia > Planctomycetales > Planctomycetaceae > Schlesneria. Next base: position 9,733 of record CAIWEX010001266.1, on the reverse strand, counting down.
GGATATCGGGATGCGTCTTGTCCACCCCCGACTTGACCAGACTGTAACAGGCCAGACTTCCCTGCGCGGAAGACTTCGACTGCTTCAGCAAAAAAGCCTGACCTCGTTCAATCGCTCTGGCAATCTGAGCCTTATCAGCCGCGATGCCTGATCGCACCGCGCCCAGTACCGTCAATACCCCGATCAGGAAAGTCACTGCTCGAGCGAAGGGAAACATGGGTGGAGAATCCAATACCGTAAAGCGAGCAACCAAGCTCTGGTCAATCGGGTTGAGCCATCATCGCCTCCAGCCTTTTCGAACTCAAGTACAACCGATATGGATTGACCGAATGATTCCGATCCGTTGCGTCACCTGATGACAGATGTTCTTTACTTGAGCGAGTCCTGTTTTCGCCTGTTGTGTGTGTCCTTCCATGTCAGTCCCCAGCGACATTTGGTTTGGGAGGACTCGCGGTCGGCGTCACCATTGGGGTCGCGGTCGGTGGAGTCACGGTTGGTGTCGGAAACGAATTCAGCGGCGTCAACGCGTCGACAGGGCGATTGTCATCGAGTGGAACGGGTTCCACGACTTCTTCAATCTGGCTGGGGAACAACAGTCGTCGCGATTCCTTCAAGACGAAGTTTGCGTCCATGAACGGTTCCGCACCAATATCATGCCAGCGAATTCTGCCCTCGGCATCGATCAGGAACGTTCCGTGGAGTGGTGCCTTTTCAAAATCATCGAACGCGTGGTACTGCTTGAATGCCGCCAAACCGTCATCAGAAACCAGCGGGAATGGAAAGACTCCATCCTTTTTGTAGCGCTCGTGTGATTTCTTCAGGTCTTCGATGTTATCAGTGCTGACGGCGATCAGCGAGATTCCTGCCTTTTCAAACTCAGCCACTTTCGGTGCGAACGCCTGCAACTGCTGGATGCAGTGCAGGCATCCGTAGCCCAGATAGAAAATCACGACGACCGGGCGACCTCGGTAAGAAGCCAAGGTGTGCATTTTTCCCTCGGCATCGGGCAACGACCACTCTTTCGCGGGAGAGGGACTCCAGTGAATTGGGCCGAGTGCTGCCAGTTCCGGCAATTCAGCGGCATTGGCTGCGACCGGTTTCGGTTTTCGCCAATCCGCACCGAATCCCAGTTCCATCGCGATTGGCGTCAAGCGTGAGAATGGAGCGACATCCAGATCGATCGAACCTGAAATTTCGCGAAGCTTTTCGAATGTTTGTTTGGCTTCCTCTTTCTTCGCTTGCTTCCACTGCATTTGAATCAAGGCCGCCAGGGGCACCGCCTCGTTCTTTGCGTTATTGACCAGATTCTGAACGGTCTTGAGAGCTTCATCCTTTTTGCCCGCAAGAAACTCGATTTCGGCGAGGTAGTCGTCAGGTAATCCCGTCGCCTTCTTAAAGCGGTCCAGAGCTTCTGCGGGCTTATTTTCCGTCAGCAGGACGTAGCCTTGAAGTTCGTCGATCGCCCGCTCCAATACGCGGATCTTTTCATTCGTTGGCTGCTTGGCCTGGTTTTCGGCCGCTTCGACTCCCTTGGCGTCTTTTCCTTCGAAACGAGCCTTGGCAACGGCGATATCAACGGCAGAAGTCGTTTCCTGCTTCACACACTTCAACCGGTTTTCGAGTGACGCCAGTTGTGATTTTCCGGCTTCGACGTCTCCCTTGCGGAAGTAGGCTCGTCCCAGCATTCGCTTCCGTTTGACCAACTCTGAGTGCTCTTCGATGGGGCCCAGATATTGCGTCCTGGCATCGGCAATCAGGGCATCCCACAATTCAAACCGAGAATAACTCTCGAACAGTCTCAACCGTCCGAAGTGGGCACTCTTACCTCCGGGAAAATTATTGAGACGCGGATGTCGCGGCAGTTCGATCGTATTGCGCGACAGTGCGATCGCATCATGGACTCGTCCCAGGTACTGCATGTTGCGGACAAGCCATTCGTTGTTATGTGCGAAGTTGTGAATGGCGTCCGGGAAAATGGCATCTCGCATCATGTAGGCATGGTCCGTTCGGGCCGATGCTTCCTGATGCCACGCGGCGTCGAAGTACTGTTTCAGATCGGAATAGGTGTGTCCTGACATGTGCCACATGTGCGCAATGCCTGGAGCAGACAGTCCACACTTCTCTGCCGAATTTACGGCCTGCTTCGCCTTGTCGTTATCCCACAGGTGAACCCGATAATGATGAACCGGGTGCAGTGGATTGGCGGCAAGTACGCTGTTCATCAAGGCATCAATGGCAAAGTAGCTCGGGATCGACAATTCGGAGCGGCCCTGCCAGAGAGTCAGACTCAGTAATGCGCGACCTTCCACGTCTTCCGGGAACTTGTGAACCAGATTTTCCAAGGCGGTGACGTAGTTCTGGATACGGGCTTTTCGCTTCTTTTCGTCTCCAAGGTCGGCCTTGTACCAGGCTTCCAGGGCATCGATATAGATCTTTTCCCTCTCGCTGGCGGGACCTTTTCGCTTCACGGCCTCAGCGATAAATGACTTCGCTCGCTTGTCGTTATTGACGTTTGCGAGCGTCATCCCCCAGTATGCCATCGCGCAATCGTGATCGAGCAGTGCGGCCTGCCGGAACGAACGTTCCGCTTCAAAGTACCAGAACCCATGTAGCTGGCCGACACCTTGATTGAAGAACGCCTGAGCCTGAGGGTCCTTCGTCGTGATGGTAAGCGACACTTTGCCGGTCGTTCCCATCAGGTATGCGGCACGGCGTGGTCCTTCATCGAAAGCCTCACCATGGAGCGAATGTCCGGGTTTGACGGCATTTTCCGGACTGACAGCGCTAGGGATCGATTCGTCAGCCGACCATGCGAATGACGTTGCTGAACAGAGGGTAATCAAGGCGATCCAGCGAACCATCACAATCTCCCGTCGTCACAGCCAAGTGCCATTGGTCATCATCGCCACATTAATTCGCTTTGCCGAGCAGTTTTTCCAATAATGCGGACAATTCTCCACCACGAGCGGTCATCGACACGACATTGCCGTCCTTGTCGACCAGGATCGCGGTCGGTACAGAACTGATCCCATAATACTTGGCCATCGGATGTGCCCAGCCCATGTCTCTGGAATCATCAAACATCTGAGGCCAGGGAATCTTTTGCTGATCCACGAACTCTTGCAGCTTTGATCGCGATTCATCCAGGCTGATCCCAATCACGTCAAATCCTTTGTCGTGATACTTTTCGTAGTTCTTCTTGACGTTTGGAAGTTCCTGCAGACAGGGGCCGCACCACGTCGCCCAGTAGTCAATCAGAACAACCTTGCCTCGATACGAGTCCCAGTTAATTTCTTCACCTGTCAACATTTTTCCGTTGAGGACAAACTTGTTTCCGGGAAGCTGGATTCGGCGGGCGGTCGCCTGGAAGATCTCAGCATTGGAGCGGAAGTTTGCGTCCGTGGATTCGCCGGCGATTTTCGCCAACCGCTCGTAAATTGCTCCGCCATCTTCCGGTTTGCCAGCAGATCCCAGTGTGTTCGCCAGTTGGACAAGTGCACCAACAGATTCTTGTGAATACTTGGCCTTGGGGAGATCTGCGAAAAGTTCCTCGGTGAGCTTTTCACGTTCTGTGGATGTCATTGCAGGTGCACTCATGACCTGAGCCGGGCGCCATAACATTTCACCGAGTTGAGCAACCGAAGGGCGTTTGTCCTGTTTCAGCTTCGTGACTTCTCCAATGAGCTGTTTCGAAAAGTCCTCGATTTGTCCTTCGGCCAGCATGAACATGGCTGCCATTTTCATTTTTGCAGCGTTGGCGGCAATTTCAGGACTGGTTTCCTGCTTGAGAATCTTATCACCTGCAGAAATGAAAGCCTTCTGAGCATTCACGGCAAACGCCATGGCCTCGTCATTGTTCTTGAACTTCGGCTTTCGTTTCTTGATGTTCTCGACAAATGTGATGATTTCGCTGGGCGTTCCATCCGGAACGTTGAATTCGGAGTCCACGGCAACGGGTTTTGCCTGAGGCGATGTCGCATTCGATGAGCACGAGATCGATGAAAGCAAGAAAAGACTGCAGATTGCAGCGGCAATTGGCCACGGCACAAATCGACAGATCGCATGTGGCGGGACCATTACAAACTCCACGGACGCTGAGGAATACCATCGCTCCGTCGAAACAACCTGCGGAGCCTCCATCAACATACCTTGTTGCAATGCCGATTTGCCAGCGGTACTTCAACTTCTTCGCGTGCCGAACGGGTGCGGTACGATTTTTCTGGTTTTTCCGATCGTCATACGACACCGATGGCCGCACGAATTTCGCCTGCCAGTCGCCAACGCGAGGCTCGGGTAATGTTTGATTGCCTTCCCCGCACGAGTTCGTAGGGCGACTTGTTACGGACGGCACCGTCAAATGCCGCTTCGCCGCGCCGGCCCGCCGCCAATTCTCGACGTTTCCTGATGGTGGGCCGGCGATCGAAGCGAGCTGGTCCAACCCAACTTTTGTGACGTCCGCGCTGTGTCCGCACGACAGGGTGGTGGGGGCGCACCCGCCTCGGGGAAGCCACCGTCCCAACGCATTTCGTTTCGGGGGCTTCTGCAAAGCCAGTGCGCCCCCGCCACCCGGTCGTGCTGGACGCATGGCTCGAAGCGAGTTGGTCCCACCGTAAATTGAAAAAACCGATTACCCCGGGACACTTTACGCTGAATGTCGACAGTGGATTGGCATCCGACTAAACTTTCCGGACTGCTCACCGTGACACTCACATGCTCGTTTGGGTAGTTCGGCGCTGTTGTAACTGCATGGACAAATCGAGATCCTTCGACGTCCCATGAAAGATTTCGATAATGAATTCGAATCCCACGAAGCCTGGATGGCGCAGCCTGGCCTGGTTGCTGATTGGCGCTCTCCTGGCGACAGCCTTTTCCTGTGGGATATTCCCTCCGCTGGAAGTGCCCGTTGTCATCCTGGCGACGCTCAGTGCTATTGGCATCATTTCCATGCGTGTGGTGAAGCTATCGCTGATGTCTCGTTTTTTTGTATTGCTGTATTCGTTGCCGTTTACTGCAACATTGGGCTACTTGTTTGACGCCGAGTTCATTTGGACCAGGTCAGCCAATGTCCAACCACTGTGCCAGATACATGACTTGATCAACGGCATGCTGGTGATGGCAATCGTTGGTCTGTGTGGCCTGTTGGCCGGAATTGAAGCAACGACTTGGTTCTATTGCAGATTCCCCCCCACGGTGCCAGAGACGGGAACCGGAACAGGGGTGTCCGATCTTTCACGAACCTTTTCACTGCCCGTGACCGTGATTTTGCTTGGCGTTTCGATCTATTTGTCGGCGCTGCATTCGCCCGCAAAAACGATTTTTGAGGAACCGTACGCCATCAGAACAGCCGCAAAGCTCAATGGAAGCTGGCTGATTTCGTATATGATCCTGATCCTGCTGTATCTTGACTTCGAGCGAGAAAAGTCAAGTCCCCATCGTCGCTGGAAGGTGTTGGGATTTTCCGCAGCAGTGGCGTACATTATCGTCGTATTACAGTTTCTGCGCGGCGACCGCGAATGTGCGGGACTTGTCGTGGGCTTGGCGATGCTTTTTGTTACCAATCCTGCGACAGAAGTGGCTACGGCTGACGGCCAGCGAACCCGAAGTCGCGAGAGGCGAGCAATGATGCTCGTGATGCCGTTGGCCATCAGTATCGTGGTGTTCGCGGGACTTGGCACCTTGCGGAATATCGCGAACGTATCGGAGTACGACGATCCCGACACGCGAAGCGCTGCCGTCAAGTATCTGACGCGAAATACGTGGACTGCCGTTTGTCTCAACAATCTGGGTTTAGCCACAGACTACTACTATGGCAACGTCGAATACCTCTACGGAAGAACCTATCTGGATTATTTCCTGTCGCTGCCGCCGAGCCCAATCGCAAGACGCCTCAATTACGTCAGGCCGCTCGATGGTCCGGCGAATCCCGCTCAATGGTATCGATGTCAGATATCGTTTGGAGGGATGCATCCGGTCGTCGTTCCTTATCGCAACTTCGGGATCTGGGGTGTGATTCCAGTATTGTTTTTTTGCGGTTCGTTCATCGCCTTTTGCGAAGTTCAAAATGAGCGGCGATTGTTTTCGACGAGGCTGCTTTACGGCTGTGTCGCAACATCGTCGATGTCATGGTTCTGGTACAGTGACATGAACATGATTCGCACGCTGATGATTTGTGCGGGATTGCTTTTATTCTACCGTCCCTGGTGGAATTATCGTCGATCAAAGGACTCGATTCGCAGTTCCTGATGTCCCAATTTGACGGGATTCCACGCAGACGGTATCGTCCCTGCTGGAGGTACGACTTTCCAGTGGCAGAGGGTTCGATGGCTGCGCACAATTTCTACATACTCGGTGCGCCCAAGTGCGGGACATCGGCGCTGTACGAATACCTCCGCAACCATCCCGCGATCTTTATGCCGCGGCTCAAAGAGCCAGAATTTTTCGCGACCGATTTTCCGGGATTGAGTTCAATCCAATCAGCGGTGGAATACCATCAATTATTCACCGAGTGCGGACCACATTTTCGCGTCTCCGGTGAAGCATCTGTTTTCTATTTGTATTCCGCTGTCGCAGTGAAGAAGATCCTGGACTTCGATCCTTCCGCGAAGTTCCTGGCCATGGTGCGCAATCCCCTGCAAATGTATCCATCGCTACATTCTCAATTTCTGTATACGTTTTTTGAGGACGAGGCCGATTGCACGGTAGCGTGGCGACTCCAGGAAAAACGTCGCCATGGGGAACGAATCCCCGAACTCTGTAAAGAACCCAAGCTCCTGCAATATGCTTCCGTCTGTTCCCTGGGAGAGCAAATTGCGCGACTTGCCGCACAGGTCCCAGCCGAGCAGCGTAAGGTCGTCGTTTTTGATGACTTTGAGCGATCGCCGCAGAAAGTTTATGAAGAGGTGCTTGCGTTTCTCGGTCTCGCGTCAGATGGAAGGACGGACTTTCCACGAGTCAACGAACGAAAGTCTCACAAGAACGGGTTGATAGGGCGATTTCTTCAGTCGCCACCGCGATTTCTCGATGGCACGCGAAATCGTCTCAAACGAGGCTACTACCTGCATGGTTCGCTCATGGGGCGGATGGCGTACAGGTTTCTGGAGTGGAGTCGTCGATTCAATTCGAAAAAGAACCGTCGCTCCGAACTCTCAATTGAGTTCACATCCGAGCTTGCCGACGTGTTTCGGGAGGATGTGCAATTGCTGGGGAGCATCCTTCAACGCGACCTGAGCCACTGGCTTTCTGTCCCTGCGAGACCTCGACAGTAGTTGGAGCGCAGTCAGACGCCGCTCGTGATGGAACCTCGCCGGAAGCCAGCGGCGTTACGAATGCACCGCATCGTGCGCTGTTGGATTCATGGCAGGGAGTGAGAGACTCATGCGCGTCGCTTGCAACTGATATCCGTACTGACGCATCAGCCATCCACACATGCGTAAGACGGTCTGCTTCTCTTTTGGCGAAAGCATTTGGGTCCAGTCGGTATCGAGGCGAAGGCGAACTTCACCTTTCATTCGCATCCGGTTTCCCGCGAAACTGCAACCAACTTTGAGTGCGCCACCCGACTTGATTCGTTGGATGATATCCTCGAAGTCGCATTGCAGGAATTCGCCAAACTGTCGCAAAGCAGTTTCACTGTTCGTTGAAAGATCCTCGTAACGACAAAAGTGGACTCTGTTGGCCGGAATCTGCCGACAGACCCAGCTTGCCAGCAAATTGTAGGCAATCCAGGTCAGCGACGACCTCCAGGCTGGCCGCGGAGTTTCGGAAACTCCGATACCCGCTTTGGGATCCGCTTGCAGTCCTTTTTTGAGCGACCAGGCAACCCCTCGTGCGTCTCTGATGATATGAATTACTCGCAGATCGATTTCAGGCATCATCGAGAGGGATAATGCGCGCATCGGGATGGCGCTGGAATCGACAATCATCGTACGTCCGGTGACTTCCCGGATTGCTCGATAAAGTTCTGTTGTCTGCCGCGTGTACTCCGTAAAGTCCTTTGTTCGGACCAGCTTTTCTCGCATGAGTCGGGTGAACCCACGCATTTGCGGCCCTTCAAAATGGCGACGAAACTCGTTGTGCCCTTTCAGATCTTTCAGTCCAGTTCGCTGGAACCAGTTCTCGACGACCTTGAGCCAGAACGGACATTCATCAACGCGATTTTGGCAGGGACAGTAGATTTGATGAAAGAACTCATTCACGGAAAGCAGGGCCAACTCGCCAGCCCCGTACAATTTCGGGTGACTGCCGAGGATCGTATCCAGTAACGTCGTCCCGCTACGGCCGGAGCCAACGATGTAGACGACCGAGACAGGATCAGGATGGGCACCATGCGTCACGAATCACCTCGATTTCCGCAATTGCCCGTCGTGTGGTTGGTCCTTCCGGTCGTAAGCAACGTCACTTTTGGTAACGCTGCGTCACGTTGCTTTCTCGCAAGCGAATGCCGCGTCTGCCTCCAAGGATTAAGGTTATGTAAACCCTCCGTCCTCGGTGGCGATTTTTCCGTCGCGTGTATCGGGAGGAAAGAAAGATGGAGCATTTCTTTTGGATTGTATCAAGGCCAAAAATGGGATTCGCGGATACAATCTCACTCGGACCGTGGTCAATTGGGGCTGAAAAGTTTGTCAGGCCGTAAAACCTGAAAAGGAGTGGCAACAACAGCACTGACGTCAGTTTCGGCGAACACTGCCACACCTGACTCAACGGCAACATGACTTTGGCGTTAAATTCCACCGTCATCGTGATGCGAATGTCACCGCCGAGATTTCAGAGTGAAGTTTTACAGTGAACTGACCGACGTGGAGACAAGCTGTTCGAGCAGGTCCGAATACTGTCCAACGGTGCGTCCGTTGCCGCTGATTTCTGCAGCCCCAGACTGAAGCGCATCCCTCCACGTCGTTTGCCCCTTGGCGAGCGCCGCAAACGTATCCACGTCGAGTTTACACGTCGCTTTGCGTTCGTCGTGGTTGCCAATTTCTAATCCGACAATTCGATTGCCACGGACAATCAACTGCCACTGGCCACCACCATGTCCGCAGACTTCCAGCCCAAGCAACCGTTCGTCAGAGGCTAGAGTGTCGTCGGCCAAAACTTGATCCGTAAAGCTTTGGAGATGTGACTCGACGTCGAATTCCGGTTCCAACGGGCGTTTTGATGGCCCTGGAAATTCGCTTTCGATCACGATTCGCGACAGTTTGTACAACAGGTCGCGATCAATATGCGGACACGGAAGATGAGGTGCCGCGGCATTGGTGTTGGTGGTGTCAAAAATCGGGTCCATCTTCCAGTAGGAATTGTAGACTCGAATATGTTCGTAAAAGAGTGCTTCGGCCTCAGAGGCATTACCGGGACGATCACCCGCCCCGACCAGCGTTGCACCGTAAAATCCTGCAGCCTGTTCCAGAACGTCGCGAATCATCCGGGTCGTCACCGGATGTCGTGGGGTCAGGTGATAGGTTTGCGAATGGAGTTCCGGATGCGTCATCACGTGAACCATAACGGCCGAAACCCAGTCCACGGGTACCAGATGCTTGGTCTCGGTCCCGTTCAATGTGAGCCGCACGCGCTGACCACCGACAAGCCCGGTTTCATCAAACGGGATTGCTCGCACGATGGTATGCGAAAGTTGCAACGCAGCGTAGTAACCGTGGTACGTGGTTGTTAAGCCCGTTTTCGAATCGCCAATGATATTACCGGGGCGGAAGAAGGTCGGGGGATCGAGAAAATCCGCCTGACG
>CAIWEX010001265.1 GCA_903911795.1 uncultured Schlesneria sp. | reverse complement strand
CTGGCCCGATGCGAAGGGATGCCAGTGGGGGCAGCTCTGGTGATGTTCCAGTCGGACGGAATTGCTCTCGTCTGGCCCCCGGTTGTCAGTTGTGGTGCGACCGATTCGACACTCGTCGAAAACCTGCTGATGCAGGAAATCTGTCGGCGGATCGATGCGGCGTCCGCGCGGCTGGGGCAGTGTCTGCTGGCCCCTGACGACGTGGCCGAGACGGCAATCCTGGTTCGACACGGATTTGACCGGGCGACCGACATGTTCTTTCTGGCGCGGGGGATTTCTGAAACCGATCGAAATCGGGAGGCGAACCCGGTTCGCGGAGTGGTCACGTGCGAAACCTACCGTCCCGAAAATGCCGCCCGGTTCGCCCGACTGGTGGAGGAGACTTACCGCGGCAGCCTGGACTGTCAGTATCTGAGCGGGGTGCGGACCGGGGACGAGGCGATCGTCAGTCACAAACTTTCGGGGCAGTTCAATCCCGATCACTGGTCACTCTACAGTGTTGATGGGAAAGACGCCGGAGTCTTGCTGTTGAATGAGCACCCTGAGCAGGATGCGGCGGAACTTGTTTATCTGGGAGTTGCCCCGGACGCTCGCGGTCAGGGACTGGGCCGGTTGATGATTCAACAAGGACTACGGGAGTCCGCACAGCGGGGCAGGGGGGTAATGTTTTTAGCTGTTGATTGCGAAAATCGTTACGCAAATGCTCTTTATGGCGAATTCGAGTTTGTGGAACTGGCTCGCAGGCGGGTCATGCTCCGCCGACCAAATGCTTCCGGCCGAAAGTAATCCACAGCTTTTGAACAGTCGGTCGGCCGGGAAAAACGGGTGGCAGGATCGGGTCGAATGCTTGAACTCGTCCAATGGCAGGGACTTTCGCGATTGTGAATGACCAGCAATTTTTTCGTGAAGAATTTCTCGACTCCCACGGTTTGACTTCAGACTTCCGGGTAGTAGTATCGTCCCCACGACGCGACTGGTTCGCGAGCCGCGGACTGCAGATCGCAGTTGCTGTTTTTAATCATCAGGTCAAGCCTGACCGTCTTCTCTCGAACTCAACAATTCGAGCAACTGGTTTTCGTAAAGCGATTTCACAATCGTCAACGGAGATGTTGCGCGCTGAGGTCAAGAGACGTGGGGTCGGGTTTTGTTTGGGGGTGGCAAGATGCAACCCGGCATGACGCCGTCATTGTGCGTGGAGACGATTTCCACGTCAGATGCGACTACGGTTGTTCAGGCTCCTCCCTTGGGGCCAATGGAATCCACATCGGAACCGATGCTGGTGACTGCGATCCTGCACGAGTTGCATGAACTGCTCGGCGAGAAGCGGTACACCGTCTGGATTGACCGAAAGATCACGCTCACTGTTTGTGACGATACTCTGACGATCGGTGTCGGCAGTCCATTTCTGCTGAGCTGGATGCAGAAGCAATTCAAAGAGACCATGACGGAAGCGGCTCGGAATGTCCTCGGACATTCGGCACGTGTCGTCTTTACGGTTGATGCCTCGCTGACGCTTGGTCGCGCTGATGCGTCGACTGCCGCTCCATCGATTACCAGCGATCGACAGCAGCGAACGGCAGTTTCGCCATCAAGTCCAGAGAACGTGGCATCGCGACCGATGGCACCGCGAAATTCGGCGGAATTGCAGCAGGCGCTGCTGGCTGCAGATTCCACGAGCAATTCGAATCCGATCACGATGCCTGAGTCGGTCACACGATCTTCCGGCTCACACCAACCAGGATTCGCACGTGGTCGGCGCCTGGCGGAACTGAACGACTTTATACCGGGCCCACAAACCGAGCTGGCTTTGACCGCTGCACGACAAGTGGCGGCTGGTCAGGCGACGATGTTCAATCCGCTCTACATTCATGGGCCGGTTGGATCGGGCAAGACGCACTTGCTCGAAGGAATCGTCCGACAGCTCAAGCGGAACAATCCGAATACCAACGCGATGCTGCTGACTTCAGAAGCGTTTGCAAACTATTTCACGCAGGCACTGCGCGATCGATCACTTCCCAGCTTCCGGCAGCGGTTCCGAGGTGTCGACGTCCTGCTGGTCGATGACATCGAATTCTTTGAATCAAAACGAGTCTTTCAGGAAGAGTTTCTGCACACCTTTGCAGAACTCGTGGATCATGGGCGACAGGTTGTCCTGACAGGTTCGCGGCATCCACGGCTGTTGACGAAGCTTGGTGATGAGTTGGCAACACGGTTCCTTTCGGGACTCGTCTGCCG
>CAIWEX010001264.1 GCA_903911795.1 uncultured Schlesneria sp. | reverse complement strand
GTTCCTTTCAATCCACTGAGATTGCAAGGGGTCAGCATGCGAACGGGGATCTTGATCGTGGCGGCAGCGGGGCCGATTTCCAACGCTGTGATTGCCATCGCGTCCTTCGCCGCGTTGAAAGTCTTCTTGAGTCAGCCGGACGTTCTCGGAGAAGGGGGATTGTTTCTGCTGATGTTCGTGTTCCAGGTCAACGTTGGTCTATGTCTTTTCAATCTGATTCCGATTCCACCGCTGGATGGCAGCAAGATCGTTGACGGTCTGATCCCCGATGTCGCTCGTCCCGCGTGGGAAAAATTCTGTCAACTTGGACCAATCCTTTTGATGGGCCTTATTCTTGCCCCTCTACTGCTGCATTTCAGCCCCATCAGTTGGGCGATTCAACATTTCATCGCATTGCTTCCCTGGTGAGCCGGGCCTGTCATTGCAGTACTCCCAATCGTTTACTGATCAAGTTACCTCAGAAACAAATTTCCATTCCCAGGGCAGGAAAACATTTCACCATGAACGCAGATTGCAGTCGATGGAGCGCAGGGATAGCTCTGTTAGTCGTCTTGTGTGTGAATTCCGCGGGCCTTGCACAGGAAAGTGTCTGGCGAACGAGTCAGCGAACGGCACTGGCCGACGTGACGCAGCGCGAAGTCGAACTGAAGAAAGTCAATCAGCAGATCTGGGAATTTGCTGAAGTGGGATTGGAAGAAACGCGTTCGTCGCAATTGCTGGTCACGAAGCTGAAAGAGGCCGGGTTTGACGTTCGTGTTGGTGTTGCCAACATGCCGACAGCGTTCGTAGCGACGTACGGTTCTGGAAAACCTGTCATTGGAATTCTGGCCGAGTACGACGCGCTGCCTGATCTTTCGCAAAAGGTCTCGCCCGTGCTCGATCCCGTGGAAACGGGGAAACCGGGGCATGGATGCGGACATTGCGGACTGGGAACCGGGGCGCTTGGTGCGGCACTGGCCGTCAAATCCGCGATGGAAAAGCATCAGATCCCGGGCACATTGCGACTCTATGGTACTCCGGCAGAAGAAACGCTGATCGGTAAGGTTTACATGCTGCTGGATGGCAGTTTTGACGGTTTGGATGCCTGCCTGCACTGGCACCCCGCGTCAAAAAATGAAGTCTGGAACGGCAGTTCCAAGGCAATGGTCTCGGCGAAGTTCACGTTTCATGGAGTCGCAGCGCATGCGGCTGGAAGCCCTGAGCAGGGCCGCAGCGCACTGGATGCCGTCGAACTGATGAACGTTGGTGCCAACTTCATGCGCGAGCATGTGAAGGAAGACACGCGGATTCACTACGTAATCACGGGTGGAGGGGGAGCACCCAATGTCGTACCTGCCAGCGCTACCGTCTGGTATTACGTTCGAGCAGACGATCATCGCGATGTCGAAGCGGCCTTTGCCTGGCTGAATGATATCGCTCGAGGTGCCGCACTGATGACGCGAACAAAAATGACCTCCGTCGTGGACACCGATTGTCACGAACTCTTACAGAACACTCCCTTATCAGAATTGTTGCATCGCAACCTTCAGCGGCTGACGCCACCCAAGTTCACTGCGGAAGAACAGGTCTTTGCCAGGAAACTTCAGGAACCGTTGACGGAACAGTTTCAGACGAAGTTTGCGTTGGCCATCGACGATGCCGTGCACCCGTTGGCGCTGGTGCCAGAGACCAGCAAAGGGTCCACAGATGTTGGCGATGTCAGTTGGTTCTTTCCCACGGGGGGGCTGCGCACGACCTGCTTCCCCTCAGGAAGCCCAGGACACAGTTGGCAGAATGTCGCGGCGATTGGCTCGACCATCGGTGAAAAAGGAGTTCTCTACGCCGCGCAGGTCTTGTCTGTCAGCACACTGGATCTGCTGGAGCAACCGGAATCGTTGGCCGCGGCAAAACTAGACTGGCAAGAGAAAATGAAAAGCCGAAAGTACACGTCATTGGTTCCCAAGGGCCAACGGGCTCCGGGCAAGATCCGATAAGGAAGACTCTTTCGCCAATAGGCGCTGGGTTTGCGGTAACGTGTTTCTCGATCGTTCTGCCCCTCATCGTCCTGCCAACTGCCTGGCCCGAGTCGAAAAGGAGACCTGCGGTCGACCGGTTCGGCGGGGTCAGGAGACC
>CAIWEX010001263.1 GCA_903911795.1 uncultured Schlesneria sp. | reverse complement strand
CGCCTGTAAAAACGATTGCTGACTCGTCGCAAGGAAAAGGCAGTTGCGTGTCGTGCCAACCCGGCGGCCTGTTCTTCCCAATCGTTGGAGGAATGAAGCAACGGTGTTGGGCGAATCAATTTGTATGACCCGATCAAGATCACCCACATCAATGCCCAACTCCAGGGTGCTGGTGGCAACGATCACACAATCGCGTGACTCAGCAAAAGCCTTCTCCGCCTCGAGCCGCTGCTCACGACTGAGCGAACTGTGGGACAGGAACGTTTCGATACCGAGCGCACGCAAGGCAACGCCGAGCTCCTCCACCCGCCTCCGACTGTCGCAAAACACAAGCCGCTTTTCCCCTCGATGGAGACGGGAGATCACGGTCGCCGCGTTGTCGAGGTTTCCTACATAGTCGAGTTGGACATCGATTTCGGCTTTCTCACCCTCCGACCGCACCACCTCAAGATGGCCGGGTGAAGCATTGACCAGCCAGTGGAGAAGTTCCTCTGGGTTGCCGACCGTTGCCGACAGGCCGATGCGATGGATAGGTTTCCCTACAAGCGCCTGAATGCGCTCCAGCACCGCCAGCATGTGAATACCTCGGTCGTCACGTGCAAAAGCGTGGATCTCATCGACCACCACCGTGCGCACATTCTTCAGCCTCTCTCTTGCCAACCCCTTTTGAGAGATCAGCATGGCCTCCAAGGATTCAGGCGTCGTCAGCAGGATGTGTGGCGAGTGATCGACCAGTTTACGGCGCTGACTCGACGATACATCGCCATGCCAGAGGCCAGCCCGAAGACCGACCATGGAACAATAGCCATCCAACCTCTCGAACAGATTGTTCAGCAGTGCCTTCAAGGGACAAACATAGAGCACCGCAAAGCCAGGCGACTCTGACGAAAGCAACTGTGAGAGCAGTGGAAATACCGCCGCTTCGGTCTTGCCGCCGGCCGTCGGTGCGATCAGCAGACAGTGAGAGCCTCCGAGAATCGCCTTGATGCTGCGGTCCTGCAGCGGCCTCAGGCTCGTCCAGCCGAGCGAGTTGACGATGTGATGGCGCAGCAAGGAATGCAGCAGCTCAAATGAAGATTCGTCATTCACCACTCAAGTTTGATTTCGTCCGCAGAGGTTGCAGGCAACTGCGCTTGCTCCTCCTCGGTCAGTTCGTTCATCCGCAGCGTCAGTTTGTAATCCCTGGCCGCATCAAATTCCGGGAATTGGTCAATGCGATCCAGCACGTCTGCGACCAGCTTCTTGAGGAAGATGCGCGGCGCGATTCCTGTGCGGTTACCCAAGGCACCGCCAACTCTTTCGGCCAGACGTTGAATCAGACCATCATCCGCCTGTGATAGGAGCCGTGCCTTGTCGTGACATCCATCCGCAAAGATGTCCCGAACGCGCCGCCCAACCTCAACAAGGTTCTCCCGCTGAAAAGGCAGCAGTCGAAGCTGCGGCGCTCGCGGATTGTCGAACCGGCCGTTCTCGTCAAAATCAGTCGCCAAACGCTGCGCGAGAGGAGCCAGTTTCTTGACGCCCTGCTGGCCATCAAAAAACGTTGGAGTGCCCGTGATCACCAGGAAGAGGCCCGGGAAACGCCCTGAGTCGATCTCGTCAATAAACTGCCTGAGCGCATTCAATCCCTTTTCGCGGGCGTCGGACCGCACGCGTTGCAGGGTCTCGATCTCGTCGAGCACCAGCACCAGGCCTGCGTGTCCTGAATCCCGGAGCATGACGAGCAGTCCCTGTAGGAAATTGAGGGCCGTGAAGTGATCCACATCACCTTTGATCTGAGCAGTACGCTTGATTGACGCAGCGACATTCGGCTGGCCTCCGAGCCAGGCAAGCAGTCCGTCGGCGGTTCCAACATCGCCGGCCTGGATGGTACGCCTGTAGGCACGCAGCACCGCCGCAAAGGTGGCGGATGTCTTCGAGACGGTCGCCAGACGTTTCTCCATCAGAGCATCGGCAGCCTCGAACAACTTGTCGGGGGACGAAGCATCGGCACCGGCGGCAATCGCGTCTTCCTCCAGCGTGTAAAACCAGCCATCTACGACCGAGCGGAAAGCTCCTGACTCACAGGTGGAGGTGGAGAGATGTTCGATCAGTCTTCGATACACGGTCTCCAGCCGGTGAAGCGGCGTTTCAGTTTCGGAGATCTGCACCTCGGCCACCGCGAAACTCTTCTGCTTCGCCCGTTCTTGCAACCACCGGGAAAAGAACGTCTTGCCGCAACCGTAGTCCCCCCGCACGGCTTTGAATCCAGACTGACCTGCAGCCACGTGCGAGAGGGTTTCGT
>CAIWEX010001262.1 GCA_903911795.1 uncultured Schlesneria sp. | reverse complement strand
CATCTTGTTGGCGATGTCATGCACTGGGACATTGTGCGTCATTGAACGAATAACAGCATATCGGTCGGCGAGTTTTGCCAGACGCGGCATCAATTCGCCGACATGAAATCCTGGAACAGCCGTCGGAATCGACTGGTACGGACCACGGATTTCACTCGGCCCGTTCGGCTTGAGATCCCACGAGTCGAGTTGGCTGAGGCCCCCGTACTGGTAAATGAAAATACACGATTTTGGCCCACTTCCCTTTGTGCCTGCTGACAGGATTTGCGGCAGACCAAGTCCCAGGAACGGCAGTGCCCCCGCCTGAATGATCTGTCGTCTTGAAAGGGATCTGTCGTACATCAATGCGACCTCAATGACACCGCACCAAACCTGCATCAACATAGGTTGATGGAATTATCATAACGCAGTCTGGACAGGAGTCGATCCCGATTTACGACGACCGGCCTTTCCGTTTCTGTTCGATCTCTTTCCACAGTGGTCCGTAGACTTCTTTGTCAAACGGAGGACATCCGGTCGGATATTGACCCAGCGGGTGATCTTTCGTCCGCATCAGGTTTGTACAGTACGAGAACGTGCGGCAGATCAGCTTGCGATTCAGCGTCCCATGCTCCAGAACGTGTCGCGCAAAATCGGGATGCGACAGCGAGGCTCGGCCCAGTCCGACGATTGCGCAGCGTTGATCCCGCAGATTTCCAGCACCCGCCTGCATCGCAAAGTCCTGCAGCCAGCTATAGCCGCTGCCGATGACAGGAAACCCCGGAACCGCTTGCTGAACTGCGGCTGTGGCATCAAAGTGGCGCAAGACACCGACCAAGGGGTGTTCCGGAGCGTCGTAGCCATCGACTGGGGCAAATTCCGCAGGTCGTACGACATGCGGGTTCGCGTACGGATTTCCCATCGTGACGTTGATTGCCGCCACGCCCCAGTCGCGCAGCCAGGTTGCCAGCTGAATCGGTTCCTCAAGATTCATCCGAAGATGATCGTTGATGTCGACGCCAAACGACGTCTGAAGCGGTAATTCATGCGGGACTGGAACTCCGATAGAAGCAGAATCGCCGGGAGCAATTCCCGGGGCGGACGTCCCGTAAAGCTGCTGCCACCTGTCGTGACGAACATACGGAATTCCATCGTAGACATTCAAGCGGGTCACAATTGTGAGGCGGGGAATCTCGGACTTGATTCGGCTGATGATGTTACGCACCAGGCGGGTTCGATTCTCCAGGCTTCCGCCATAGGGGCCTGGACGATGGCGGGCGGCGAGTAATTCGGAAAGCAGGTATCTATGGCACTGCTTGATATCGACAAAGTCGCAGCCGATTTTGGCCGCCAGATGTGCGGCGACCAGATACTGATCTTCAATTCGCTGCAGGTCATCGTCGGTAAGCAGAGGATAGGACGCGTCAATGAACTTTCCCGTCGATTTGTCGAGAGTCAATGGGTCCAGCAGAGGATCTCGAGTGGCAATTTGCGGTCGGCGGTAGCTGAAGCGGCCGGAGTGCGTCAGTTGCAACCCGACAGCCAGGCCAGACTCACTGCCAAACGCATCTCGATGTGCTTCCCGACAGCCCGCCAGCATCTGTTCCAGTGACGCTGCGGTCTGGTCGTTTAACCAGAGTTGACGGGGATTCATGCGAGCGGCTTCATCAATGGCCGTCGCTTCACCCCAGATCAACTTCGCCCCGCCTGCCCCGAACCGTCGGTACCGCCGGTACGTCAGTTCGTCGGGGGCTCCATCGAGCGTTCCGTCGCAACCTTCCATCGGTTGAATGCACAACCGGTTTCCCAGAGTGATTTGACCGACGTTGATTGGTTGAAAGAGGATGGAAGTGTCGTTTGACACCGGAAGAGACTTCCCCCAGCTCACTGCTTCCGACTCGATATCGTCTGCAGATTTGTATTTGAAGTAACGAGCCATGTGTCGGATCACCAAGGGCTGAAGACTGTATCTGGGAACGCAGTATAAGACCGACCGCAATCAGCAACCAGTCGTCAGGAACGTCCACCGGTCCGCAGCAACGACTCGGCCTGATTGAAAAGTTCGTCCGACAGTCCCAGTTCTCGCAGGGCATCGACAGCTTTGTCGATATCGTACGCGACACGTTTCAACTCGACCCGTCCATCTTCGATGATCGCGTAGGCGGCGCGCGGGTCACCGTCGCGTGGTTGACCGACGCTGCCAGGATTGACCAGTTGTAACCTTTCCAGATCGAGATGGAATTGCAGATGCGTGTGCCCGACGCAGACGAAGTCGGCATCGATCTCCGCCAGGCGAGCAGTCCAGGTGGCTTTGTCCGTCGCCAGATATTCGTCCATGGGATCGCGCGGTGTCGCGTGGACCAGATGAAATCGTTGGTTGCCAAGCTCCACCGTTTGAGAAACGGGCAATCGCGAGAGGTACTTCAAATGACTCGCAGTGAGCAGGTTCCAGTGTTGCAACCTCGTGGCCGCCGCCAATCCTCGCAATCCTGAACCGGATGGTGGTGGGACTCGTTGTCCCACGGAATGATCGTGGTTACCACGGATCACGAAAGTGGCGTGTTGACGAACCCAATCGATGCACTCAACCGGTTGAGCTCCGTATTCCACGAGGTCCCCCAATACGAGGCACTCGTCAAACGTTTCGTGAATTGCAGACAAGGCAGGCCAGTTGGCGTGAATGTCTGCGAGCACCAGGATTCGCATGCGAGAAGGCTTCCCGTGGGATCGAAAAACAGAAGGGTTTAGTCATGTTCTGTGGCCAGGGTCAAGGATACAAAATCTTGCGGAACCTTGAGCGTTCGAGATGCGTCTTGACTCTCAACCCCTTGCGACGGTCTAATCGGTCTCCATCGCACCTTGAGGTAACATCAACATGGCCCGATCACTGAATCTCAATCAACTCACGCTTCGTGACAAGATTCGCGAGGCGGCACGCCGGGCTCACGACCTGAACGAGCATCTTGAGCAGGCGTTTGTACCGAAAGTCCATGAACTTCGAAAGTTAGTTCGACCATCTGAACAGGGAATCGAAGCCATTCCGGTATCGGATACGACCATTCGGCACCATGCAGCGATCGTCATCGACAGTGAACAATATACTGCCAATCTGGACGATGACGCGACGGCCTTGTTTGAAGCGATCGTCGAAGAAGTCGGGAACATCCTGACGAAAAAACGTTGAGACATCCCAGCCTGGAGTGTCAAAATGGAAAAAATAGTCGCCAGTTTCCGAAAATATGGTGACCTCGCCCCGGATTTTTCCAAGAAGAAATAG
This sequence comes from uncultured Schlesneria sp., assembly GCA_903911795.1. GTDB lineage: Bacteria > Planctomycetota > Planctomycetia > Planctomycetales > Planctomycetaceae > Schlesneria. The sequence goes on along the minus strand of CAIWEX010001262.1, from coordinate 18,292 downwards.
CAATTCACCGTAGAATCTCGGTGTCCACCACACTTCGGCGTGTCATTTCGACCTTCGGTTTTTCACAACTTATTCGCTTTTCATTGTTTGCGGCAGAACTTCTGCAACATTAAGCCAAACCATCCTCCAGTCGTTCGTGGGTCTCCCATGAACAACTGCCACCGCAACGATCGTGGTGGTCCGTTCATTACGGGAAACTGTGTTCCCGGACTTGGCGACTGATAGGGATTTGGGTTAAGACGTGGAACGGTTCTACGGAAGGATCAGCCAGACTGTTTCAAACAGCGTTTCGATGGAATGAACGAAATGGCGAGTAGCCAGATCAAATCGGAAAATCCGCCCGGGATTGGCCCCCACGGGGTCGGTCCGCATGGTGGGTTTCCGTTTCCATGGAGCAGTCCCGTCATTCCCGGGACCGATACGGTGATCACCAGTCTTCGATCAGACCCTTTGTCGGCAGTTGTGGAATCGGCAGATAAAGACCAGACGCCTGAATTGATGCGTCGCCTCTTCCCGACAACAGCCGAAGCGGATGATGTCCAAGGCATTTGCGTTGGACACTTTACTGTTCAACGTCGAATCGGCGTCGGGGGAATGGGCTCTGTATTTCTCGCGACTGATGAACAGTTGCGTCGCAACGTTGCCTTGAAGATTTTATCTCCTGCACTCACTTCCGATCCGGCAGCAGTACTTCGCTTTCAGAACGAAGCCCGGGCGGCAGCCCGTTTGGACCACGATAACATTGCCCGCATCTTCTTCTACGGAGAAGACTCGGGCATGCACTACATTGCATACGAATACATCCCCGGCTCAAACCTGCGTGACGTCATTCGATCGCGCGATCGGCTGCCCCCCGCCGAAGCAGTCAATTATGCGATGCAGCTCACCGCGGCCCTGAGTCACACGGCTGCGGCTGGAGTCATTCATCGGGATATCAAGCCTTCCAATGTCCTGATTACACCTCAGGGGCGTGCGAAGCTTGTCGACCTGGGACTGGCACGAAAAGAGTCAGCCGACTCTTCGCTGGAACTGACCGTCGCCGGAACGACGTTGGGGACGTTTGACTATATCTCGCCCGAACAGGCCAAAGATCCGCGGAGTGTCGATGTTCGCAGTGACATCTATTCACTCGGGTGCACCCTGTACCACATGCTGACGGGCGAACCGCCGTATCCCGAGGGGACTGTCCTTCAAAAACTTCTTGATCATCAGGGAAAAGATCCCCCTGATCCGGCGAAAAAGAATCGGCGAGTTCCCCCGGCACTCTCAGCAATCGTCCGCAAGATGATGGCAAGTGACCCAAAGCGGCGCTATTCAAATCCCGCAAAATTGCTCGGCGACCTGTTAAAAGTCGCCAGGCTGTTGGGGACTGGTGCCGTTCCGATCGATGGACAGGTCTGGCTGACCGCAACACGAAATGATCAACCCTTCTGGCAGGGAAACATCGGCTGGATCGCAACAGCGGCGTCCCTGCTGATCGTTGTCCTGGCCATGGAACGCTTCCCGCAACTGACTCAGCAGTTGAACCCGCGTGTCACAACGACAGCATTCAATCCTCCTCAAACACCGAAACAACCCGATCAGGCGACCGCATCGCCATCCTTCTCTGGTTCGACAGCGGCTCCCATTGAGGGGATGAAGCCGAAGCCTGGTGGTGCAAATATCTCGGTCACAGGTCCTGCGCAACCGGTGAACACACTCCCCGCGGCATCGATTCCGAGATCCGATGCGAGCCCCGTGCAGAAGGTCTTCGACAACCTGCCGCTGCTCAGTTCACAAGGCGACGGCGACATTATCAAAACGGCTCTTCCAGATAAGTCGAAGTTCCCCGAGTCCAAAATGGGAATACCGATGATTGAACCGGTAACGCCACGTTCACCGGGTCCTTCGGCGGCTGGTATCACAACTCCGCCCGCAGACCCGCGTCCCGCGATCACGATTGTGGGAGGGAAGTCGTACGAATCACTCGAAGCCGCCTGTTCCGAAGCAAAGGACGGTACGATTATTGAGCTGCGTTATAACGGGCGCCGTGGTCGTGCTGAAACTCCGATTCGCCTGACGAATAAGGAAAACGTGACCATTCGCAGTGGAGTAGGGTTCCGACCGATCATCGAATTCTCTCCGACCGAACCGCCAACCGAGGCTGAGTCGCGAATGATGACGGTCACTGGCGGATCGCTGCAACTCGTTAAGGTCGACGTCGTTCTGACGGTCCCCGAGCGAATTACCGCAGAACGATGGGCGGTCTTTTCACTCGAGCGTCCTCGCGAACTTCAATTACACGATGTCACAGTGACGGTTGCCAATCCTTCCAATCAACCCGCCTGTGTGATTGAACAAAAGGCAGCGCCGGGGCAAGGTGTCGGCAATATGGGGATTATGAAGAATGGTACACCCGTAGAGCCACCTCGAATCACCGTGTTTGACACGCTCATTCGTGGTCACTGCGATCTGATCGTCCTGCGCGATGCTGTGACCGCTCGATTCCAATTGAAAGACACGGTCGTTGCACTCCAGGGGGCTTTGCTGCATGCCTGCTGTCAAACTGAAATGAACAACTCTGACAACGATCGAATTTGGCTGGAACTCGATTTTGTCACCTGCCTGACATCAGGAGGCCTGGTTTTGACGGAAGGGGTCAATCAACTGAATGACCATACTCCACCCGTTTCGGTGACGGCACGCGATAACATCTTCTGGTGTGAATCAAGCCATCCGCTGGTCGCCATGATGGACGCGGGTGAGCTGATGGAAATGCAGCGCCGATTTGTCTGGTCTGGAGATCGCAATCAGTACGACGGCGTGGGTGTGTTCTGGCAGCTTGGCGGACGCCAGGGAGCAGCACCAGCCCGACAACTCGATTACGAGGCCTGGAGAAGTTACTGGGGTTCGAATGAAGGTACAGGTTCCGTCAACCTTCCTGTCAAATGGCGCAAGAAGTCGGCAGATCGAATCTGGGTGGAAATCGATCCGACCTCAGTCGAACTCGATTCGACGCCACAGTCGGGCCGTGTCCCTGGAGCAACCCTCAGCAAGGTTCCATCACCGCCAGGAGACAAACCTGCATTGATTCCGGAAGACGATGAGTCGTTCACGGAAAAGTAGCGGACAATCCTGCGAACCGCTGATGAACGCAAATGAACGCTGATCAGCCAGTACCGTCGACGCTTATGGCTTCTTGATGGTGGTCATCCAAAGCTGTGCTGTCTCGGACTGAAATGATTTCAGGGGCAGTGTCGCAAGTCGTTCAAGAATTGCGGAGTTGTCGACGCTGCCGACGATCTGAAATCGGCCCGAATAGGATTGTTGACCGTCAGCTTTCAACTTCAGCTTTACCGCTTTGGAACTGTCACCCTTACCTTCCGATGTGACCGCATCTGCAGTGACTCCGGTTGGCAGGCCTCGGATGGAGACTCGAATTTCACCCGCAAAGCCGGATGTTCGAGTCACGGTGACTGGGATTTCCAACTCCTTGTCGGGGCTCAAGACGAACGAATCCGATGCGACCGCCAATGAATAGTCGGCTTTCGGTTCCGTGATCGACATCAGGTAAGCAAATCGATCACCGTGGTGCAGGAATCGATCCGTGACCGCGATGCGAAAGTCACCGTCGGCGGGAACTGCAAACTCGAAGTCGGGATCTGCGGACTGCTTGCCATCATCATCGGCTTCCTTCAAGACCTTTCCCGTCGCATCGGTAATTCGCAGCATCGCATCCAGAGGTGAGCCCAGGTCGCGAGCCAGAACTTCAAACCGCAATCGCTGGTTCTTCTTACCCGTAAACTGATACACGTCGACATCACGCGGTTGCTGGATTTGCCCTGACACACTGCAAGGAAGCGTGATCACCTGGGGGCGCGCCGCATCGTTCGGTTCCTGTTCGCTGAATCCTGCATAGGGCTGCACAAACACTGTTGCAGGCAACCGATGATTCCAGCCTGGCAATGACCATTCGAACCGCTGTTCCAGAGCCGAAACAGGTGCTTCAATATCGAGATCAGGCGCCGGCAGATTCCATCCGTGCAGCCGGACTCGTTGAGTCTGTCCCGATTGAATCGCCGCAGGCTGGCAATGATCAACGAACGGACCTGTCGTCACCGTCAATCGATAGACGCAGGCCGGGCTGCCGAACAGTCGGATACTACTGTCGGGAGCCGCCGGAAAAGCCCAGGTTCGGATCGTGTAGACTCCATCGACAGGAGCAGGAAACGCCAGTTGAGGGTCCAGGCCCTGATCGTCTTCATTTTGTTCGACAACGAAGCCATCGGGGCCAAGAATCTGCAGGACCGCATCCTGAGGAGATCCCAGCACGCGATTCGCCATCAGCGATGCCACCAGCACCTGGCCTCGCTTCAGATAGACCGCAAACGAATCAGAGTCGCCACCCTTACCATGCTGGCCATTGATGACCACTGGCAATTCGGGAAGTGGTGGGGCCTTTGAGGCTTCGTCGTTCGGCTCGGTTTCATTGATTTCACTCGTCGTTCCAATCATGAACGGCCGCAGTCCCGAAGCTCCTTCTGCGTTGAAGAACCTGAGCCAGCAGATGCCAGGTTCCACCTGAGCCCCCACCTGGATCGTGATTGGCCCTGGTTTTTCCGGGCAGGTCACGACGACCCCAGTTTTGGAAACCCACGTCTGACAAACACCGTCACCCAGCTTTCCCTGAATCGTGACTGAGGTGGTGGTTCCCTGTTGTGCACCGGCGGGAAAAAGAGACGTCACATCGGGCGGCGCACTCCAGACGCAAAGCGGGATTCCCAGCACGAGAGACGAAACAATCCAGACTCGGGCCAACGCGGAATGACGAACCAAGATCTTCTCCATCATCAATTCGTAGTCAGAAATCTACGGGAGCCACAGTCGGGTGGAACCAGTGGATTGCTGTCGAGGTAATCGGCGGGCTTTCAGGCGGACATAGGGCGGGATGAATCGACCACGGTAACCAAAGTGATCGACGGGAGCCTTGTAGTCGGCTCGACGAGGTTCACGCAGGTCTTCCAGAACAAAACCAGCACGGCAAAGTCCGCCGACCAGTTCGTCCCATCGATGCAAGTATTCTATCGCACCCGCCTCCCGATACGACGTATCTTCGACCTTCGGAAGCGGTCCTTCGTGAAAATACTCGATCCCAACAATGAATTGATTGCGCTCGGTGCGCTGTGTGATCTGCGCACACGTTGGCTGCTTATGCTGACTGATGTACAGCCCGCCATCCCGGAGAACTCGGGCGATTTCCTGGTAGACTTTGACGATGCTGGGAACGTAACAGGTACTGACAGGCTGATGAACGATGTCGAACGATTCGTCATGCAGCATCGACAGATCATCCATCGAGCCTTCGACGGTTGTGACCGAATAGCCTCGTCGATCTGCTTCACGCCGATCCAGTTCCAGCATTCCGGGACTGAGATCCAGCACGGTGACTCGAGCCCCTGCCGCAGCGTACAGAATGGATTGCCATCCGCCGCCAGACGCCAGGCAAAGAACGTTCATGCCAGCGACAGTCGGGGGAAGCCAGCCGCGACCGTCCAATGCGTTCAGCGGATCTCGACACTCTTCATCCGACGCAGTCTTGGCGAATTGGCTGCCATCCGACAAACGGTTCCATGCGGTCTGGTTCTGTCGGCGATAGCCGGAACGGGAATCATCGGTCGACATTCGGCGTCCAAAGTCTCTGCGGTTTCAGTGTGGAATAGCGGACCCTCATTCTAGTCGGTGCCGCCCACTACTTTCTCCGTGGAAACGGGACAATTTCGGGATTTTGCGGACTGCGAAAATGAACGCCGCTTTTCGCACTGAGACGCTATGCGACGTGTTACATCTGAAACCATCAGCCGGAACGCGCTAGCGTCCGGTTCGAGATTTGTAGACGGCAGACTTCAAAAAGACAGCCTATTTCGGCTTGTTCGCTTCCTTCGACTTTTCGAGAGCGTCGAAGTAGCCCTTGATCCCGTCGTGATAGCCGGGTGGGATCTGTTCCGTGTTCAGAGCTTCCATGGCCCCCTGCTTCACCGTCTGCAGCAGGTTCTTGTAGTCACGAACATCATCGCCCTTTTCCGCTTCGCCCTTTTGCTGCATCGACAGCAGCATCTTTCCTGCAACGACAGCTGACTTCGATTGCTCATTTTTAAACCCTGATTCGACGGAATCGTCTTCTGGAGCTTCTCCACCTCGGCCAATCCCGCGCTGACCTAGACCATTCCCTTCCTTGTCGTTGGGTTCTTCACCCGATTCGGCAAGCATCCGCTGGTAGAACTTTTCATAGTCTTCCAGCGTTTTACACTCGCCCATCTCTCCACCGTCCAGCTTCTCTTTGTCATTGAGCTTCTTCGCCTGCTGGATCGTCTTCAGAGCCTTTTCCAACTCTTTCAGGTCCTTGACCGCTTGTTCGAGTTCTTTCACTTCGGCCTGCGACAGTTCAAGCGACTCCATCACCGATTCCATCGCCTCTTGCGACATCTCGGACTGTTCGGAGAGTTCGAGTTGCTCGAGTGCTCGTTCCAGTGCGGACGCCAACTCCTCGCTGTGCAGCTTTTCTTCTGCCAGCTTCTCCAGATCCTTCAGCCGCTCCTTCATGTTCTGCATGAGTTCAGAACGCTTGACCGGATCCTTGGTCTGAGCCAGTTTTTGCAGGGCTTGTTTCAGATCCTGCATTTCTTTTTGGATTCCGCCAGCATCCCCCTGCTGCATCTCCTGCTGCCACTTCTTCAGCTTCTCGTCTTCGTTGCCGCCGAACTTCTGATCGCCAGTCGTCGATTCGCTCATCAGGTCCTTCAACCGCTCGGCACTCAATTGGCGCCAGAGCTTGCCGATGTCCTTCTGTTCTTCCAGTAACGCCTTCAAATTCTCTTCCCGCTTCGTCGGGACCATATTGTTGAATGTCAGCTTCAACTCTTCGACGACATCATCAGTCGCATTGTGCTCTTCATGCTCGGCAATTTTTTTGCGAACTTCCTCCAGACGGAATTCCGTCGCCTTTCGACCCTCAGCCAGTTTTTCGTGCCGCTTGGAGATCTGCTCTGCCTTGGCAACCTTGCCGAAGGGATCGAGTTGTGGAAGAAACATGACGGCCAAGGCGACCAGAGCCGGAACCCAGACAGCATGCCAGAACCTCTTCTGCCAGGTGAATGGCAAGACCTTCTCGGGCGCGACCCCCATGGCCTTTTTTTCCGCTGACCGCAGCACCAGTGGCTGGTACTCGCCGGCCGAAGTATCAATCAGTGACAGCGTGAGGTACAGATCCTTTGCCCCGGTTGACTGGTCAACCAGCCGCGCAGCATCTGGGAGTGTCGGCTTTGAATGGATCAGCAATGACAGTAGCAATGCGAGCACCGGAACGGCCGCGAACGCCATCCAGGTACTGGGGGAAGGGGCCAGCAGTCCCGGGGCCAGACCCGACAGACGCACGGAAAGGAGTCCGACGGCAAACAATCCGCAAAGAATTAAGAAGCTGAGGTAAAAACTATGTCCAATCGCCACCAGACGCATCCGACGCAGGACGCTGGTGAGAAGTTGATAGGCGTTTGATGATTCCGGCATGACATAACCTCACGTTTCCGCAGACGTTCTGTCTGTTAATCGACCAGAATCACTGTACCGATCGCCAATTTTCCCAGCAAGGGAATTTTTCGATTCGGTGCGCGCAAGTTCAAGATCACACGAAATGATGCACACACGTGGCAGCGTGAGCCATAATCGAATGGACGAGCCAGAATCGGTAGCGACGCCGGCCACGTAGGTATTTTGCTTGATGATCGCGGAGGGGAGCGAAGGCAATCGCGAAGGGGCCGTTGGCGCAACTGTTTCGAGCAACCTGGTTGCAATCGGCTATATTCACGTAGGAGTGTGGCGGCGGGAGGCGCGAGGGCAACGTGGCCCAGACGCTGCCCGGGGTGTCTGGGTTCACAAATGGCAATTACGGCTTGGTTGTCGTCCGTGTCGTTTCGGGCTCTTTTGCTTTCGATTCCTTGGCGGCCTGCTCTGCCTTTCGGCGGTTGATGATATTCTGATGAGCCTGCTCTTCCTTTTCAGATCGAGCCTTCGAAGCCGCAGCGAGGTTTTCACGGACTTTCTTCTGGATGGCGGCCTGACGCGCCATCGCTTCCATCATCGCCTTTTGCTGCATCTGCATCATCTGCTGCTGTTGCTTCTGCTGCTGCTGAACATAGCGACGAAATGCAGCGCTGTTACCGGATCGTGCCCACAAGTCGGGAGCTGAACACAGTAACACGGTCAGAACGAGTCCGTACGATACAGTTTTGGCGAGTGAGCTGATCATGTAACCTCCAATGACTCAAACGGCGGAAGGGCGGGATATTCCAGGCGGGATGTTGAGTTGGTATCGTCTTGCTCTCTTAATGATTTTATCGGAACTCCTCCTCAGTCCAGAGACATATCAACTGAAAAGGATGTAATCTCTCAGACTTGAGAACGGCTCCTGACCGCAGAATCTAACGAAGAAAAACATAGGAACTCGCATGCGAATCGAAACGATCGGACGTCTGAAGTGCCGAATCATTGACCGTTTACCCGCGAACGCAAAACCAGGAATCGTCGTCATTTTGTGTCACGGCTACGGTGCTTCCGGGTCTGATCTGGTCCCGATCGCAGACGAACTTTTTGACCAGTTTACACAACTCGAAGATCACATCGCCTTCGTATTTCCCGAAGCTCCGCTAACTTTGGACCATCTTGGTTTACCCGGCGGGCGAGCCTGGTGGGCGATCGATATGGTCAAACTGCAACTCGCTGTCGCCACTGGCCGATTTCGTGAAATGCGCAGCAATCGACCTGACGGATTGCCCGAAGCTCGCGAGCAACTAACGGAAACGGTGACACAGTTGTGCCAGCAACTGGGCTTGACTGTTTCGCAAGTCGTCCTTGGTGGTTTCTCGCAAGGTGCCATGCTGACGACAGATACGGCGCTGCATCTGGAGCAGAATCCCGCCGCACTGGTCGCTTTGTCAGGAACCTTTCTCAACGAAGCCGAATGGAGAAATCTCGTCCCAAACCACGTCGGCCTGCGAGTCCTGCAAAGCCACGGAACTCACGATCCGATCCTTCCCTATGGAGCGGCTGAAGACCTCAGGAAACTGCTGGTGGATTCAGGCGCAGCGGTGGAATTTATTCCATTTTCCGGGGGACATCAGATCCCCTTTGAAGTGCTCGAGCGATTCGGTGTTTTGCTTGAGGGACTTTGATATCAACCGGCGCCCGTCTTTTGCGGCACGCAAGGTTTGCGATAGCTGTCAGCATTCAGCTACTGTCGGACTCAGTGAATGACCGTGAACTCGTTTGAATTCAACAGTGCCCAGAACAGGTCCTGGTATCCTTCCGAATCGGAGTTCGAGCGGGCGATCCCTCGGGCGGCAACATGAGTCCCATCGCGACGGACCAGCTTTCGCATGGCGGCCATTTCGGTTGGCGTTGGTGGACGCGACAACGCTGCCAGACAGAGTTCGCGGATCTTTTCCTTTTCATCACCACGACGACGGATGACTTCGCCAAGATATGTCCCTGGATTTGTCTCCAGAGCCTTTTCAATCAACTTGCCATTCATCAGTGTCAGCGCCTGTACCAGATTTCCATCCAGTTCCATCGCCTCATCATTTTCGTCCGTTCCATAGTCGACGACAAACTGCGACAACCATCGCTGTCGCTGGCCTTCCGCCTGTTCCCAGTCAACGCCCCCTGACTGATGAGCCTTCGTAGCGATCACGAACGAATCGTAAACCTGCTCGGGAGTCATCGGCTTGACATACATCCGACTGAAGGCAGGCAATGCCCCCTCAACAGGATCATCGTCTCGATTGTCGACGCCAAAACGACTGGTGAGTTGATAGGGTTCCGAGTTACAGATCCAGCGGACCAGTTGCTTCGTGTCGTAACCGCTACGAATAAACTGACGGGACAGTTGGTTTAAGAGTTCGGGATGACTGGCAGGACTGTGAGGCCCCATGTCATCGGCCGAATGCGTGAAGCCGCGTCCGAAGAAATGCTCCCACATCCGGTTGACGAATGCTGCCGCCAGTTGAGGCTGATCTCCCTCAGTCATCATTCGCGCCAGAACAGCGCGACGATTGGTTTCCGGGCTGGCGTCAACCGTCTCACCATGGAAGCGAGGGAATGCCACCTTCATCAGGCCATTTTGCGTCTCGAAGAAAATTGGTCCATCAGCAGTGTTGGTGACCAGTTCGGTATACGAGTACTTTGACTTGCCCGTCTTGGGGTCGACCGCCTGTCGCGGAACGCACGCCGTCTGGCTGAAGAAACTGTGCATTTCCCAGAACGACAATTGCTGAGATTTGTTAAACGGGTTGTTGTGGCATTGATTGCACTGCAACTGTTCCCCCAGAAAGACACGCGCTGTGACGGCGGTCGCTGGCAATGCATCGTTGTTCAGGTGAGCGATCAGGAAATTGGTTTCGCCCTTTTCAACATTGTTCCCCTCGGCAGCGACCAGATCATAAACGATCTGATTCCACGGCCGATTTGCCGCAAACGACATCCGCAGAAACTTTTGGAAGGCGGGACGATTGACTCGCTGATCCGATCGCCGTCCAATCAGCACATTCGTGAAGACCGTCGTCCAGTTCCGGGCAAATTCCGTATTATCCAGTAGCTTGTCGACGGTTTCCGATCGCTTGTTTGGTCGCTTGCTCGACAGAAACGCTTCCGCTTCGTCCACAGTGGGGATTCGGCCAATCAGATCCAGTGATACGCGACGCAGCCATTCAGAATCGTCTGCAACTGGGGAGGGACGAACCGAAGCAACTTCCCAGCCGTGTCGAATATCCGCATTGATCGCAGCGACGACTTCGTGAGAATCGAGATTTTCATGTTTCGATTGCGGAGGAGGAGGAACGACGGGATTAGACTGAACCGGCGGACGGACCGGACCGACTGCGATGGCGGACATTCCCTGACCTGAGTCCGCATTCACACCCGATTCCGCACCACCTTGATTCGCAGCCAATTCCACCGGCGAATACCGATGAACCGGTGAGACCGGGACGCTTGCGGGCTCCACAGGCTGTGCTTCAGGCAATTGCTTCACGTCAGGCTGAACAACTTCGACCACCGGCTTCTGCCGGAACTGCGACCAGCCAACCAGCACCGCCATGCAGGCACAGGCAGAAACGAGCGAATAGAAGGCCGCGTTCCAACGTGACCCACCTGCGGAAACGCGTTTCGAGGGCCCTTCAAGTGCGATCGCTACCGGTTCAGCTACTGATTGTCCGGTCCAGACCGGGATGTCGTCGGAAGATAACGCTTCGGCAGAGCCGATTCCCCCCGCGTTCCAATACAGCGAACCATGCAGATCTACGTAACTGATATAGTGCCAGCGGGCCGCATCCGAACTCAGAACGCACTGTTCCAGGCGTGCGGCCTGTTCGGGCGCAAGACGATCCTCGCACAACGCCTCCAGAAGCGGCGTCATTTCGGCGATGATGGTCTCGTCTGACCTCACTGAACCCCTCCCGTCGTCGTTCGACGTTGAATACATTCCATCAGGCTGCGGCGAATTCGACCCAGCGACTGATAAACAGAATTTGCCGGGCGACCAATCTGTTCGGCAAGATGCTTCCCCTTCTCGCCCGGAGCATATCGCTGCTCTATCAGTTCGCGGTCGCGGGGACGCAACTTGCCCATACACTCAACCAACGCCTTGCGGCGTTCTTCTAATTCATCGGACCGCTCCAACGCTTCACGCGATACGGTTTCCAGAAACTCATCGCTGAACTGGACTCGATCTCGCTTCTTGCGGCTGCGGTATTTCAAGACTTCAAAAGTCGCAATCTGACTGACCCACGCCTGAAAGTTCGTCCCCGGTCGAAACTGGGCAAACTTACTCCAGATCACCACATTCGCTTCCTGCTGGACCTCTTCCGCTTCAATCGGGTTCGGTACCTGCGACAGGATGTAAAGAAACAGACGTCGCTGGTGATGAGTAAACAGTTGTACAAACTCGGGGCTGGGTGCCACGGGCGAAACCGGCTCAGTGCGGGCTTCTGTATCACTCACGGAGAATCGCTTTCCGCGTGGCTGAGAGCTGTCAGTGATGAGCGGTCAGCTCTCAGCAGTCAGCAGTCAGCAAAACCAATTCTACAAATCGATCAAACAGCAAGTCGCTGCTTCTCTTGTTTGCATTTCTGATAGCTGAATGCTGATCGCTGACAGCTATCAAAACACCGGGGGGCTGTTAAGCAGCCCCCCAGTGGGATTTCTCCATCGCTGCTTCGCAGTGATCAGCCGATCAATTCCTTGATCGCGGTACCACCGTTGGCAATCTTCATCGGACGACCGCGCTTCGAGGTGTGAACCGTATCGAGCGGAATTCCGAGAGCGTGAGCAACCGTCGCCCAGATGTCCCCTGGCTGGTAAGCCTTGTCGCTGGCGACCGAGGTACCGTCCTTGTCGGTTTCACCAACAGCAACACCACCCTTGAGTCCACCGCCACCGACCATGACTGACCAGCTGGCAGCCCAGTGATCGCGGCCGACGTCCTGGTTGATGCGTGGAGTACGAGCGAATTCGCCCATCCACACCAGAACCACGTCGTCCAGCATCCCACGCTGCTTCAGGTCTGCGGTCAAACCGGCGATACCAGCATCGAGAGCTGGCAGGCGCTGAGTCTTCAGGGTCTGGAAGACGTTGGCATGCAGGTCCCAGCCACCGAAGTCAACTTCGACGAATGGAACACCTGCTTCGACCAGGCGGCGAGCCATCAACAGGCTGCGGCCGAACTGGTTGCCACCACCCATGCCACCCATCGCTCCGGGAGCGGCTGGGGCTGGGCTGTACATGTCCAGGATTTCCTTCTTTTCGTCAGCGACCTTGAACGCAGCCATCTGCTTCGAAGTCATCAGGTTGACGGCCTTCTGGTAGATATCCTTGTGGGCCTGGCCTGATTCACCACGCTGTGAGTTGATGAAGTTGTCTTCAACAACACCCAGCATGCTCAGACGCTGATTCAGGCGATCTGGTCCCAGATCCCCCATGCTGGCATTGCGGATGTTACCGCTGTTGTCGACGAGGAATGGAGCATGTGACATCCCCATGAATCCAGGGCTGCTGCCGCCGCCACCGATCGAAACGAAGGCGGGGATTTCCAGTTCCTTGCGCTTCGTGCCCAGTTCATAGCTGACAACCGAACCGAATGCAGGATGAACCACGGTTGGGTTTGGCACGTAAGCAGTGTGCATGTAGTAACGACCACGACCGTGATCTGCTTCACGAGTACTCATGGCTCGCACAACAGACAGGTTGTCCATGACCTGAGCGGTCTTGGGCATGTGTTCGCTGATCTGCAGATCGCCCTTGGTCGAGATCGGCTGGAATTCCCCACCGTTTTTGGAACCTGGCTTCAAGTCCCAGATATCGATGCTTGGGGGACCACCGCTCATCCACATCAGGATGCAAGCCTTGTTTCGCTTCTTCAGTTCAGCAGCATTGGCCTGCATGTGAGCAATGAAGTCCAAGGCAGGAATCGTTGCCGCACTGGCTGCCATGTGCCGCATGAAGTGGCGACGTGACATGCCGGATGGAGTTGGAAGACTCATGAGTAGCTCCTAGTCGTTTTGAGAACAGAGTGAATTTGAATTCAAAAACTGGCGGACGGGACATCCAGTCCGCCACAGGTCATGTCAAACATCATCAGTGATTGAAGATGAACTCGTTGGAGTTCAACAACGCCCAGAACAGGTCTTGGTAGACCGACAGAGGCTCGCGGCTTCGCTTCAGGTAACCCTGAGCAGCAGCCTGCTCCTGCTTGGTTGGCTGACGGCCGAGGGCACTCATGTACAGCCGGTTGATCTTCACCATTTCGTTCCCCTTGCCAGCGAGAACATCACCCAGATGGCTTCCGGCCTTGACGCTCACTGCGTCCGAGACAAGCTGGCCATTCATCATCATGAGTGCCTGAGGAATCGTTCCGTCGAACGAATTCGACTCTTCGCCATCATCCGTACCGAAGGTCCGAACGAATTGCTGCAACCATTCCTGACGCTGCTTTTCAGACTGCTCCCAACCCGATCGACCTGACTTGTGAGCGTTAGTGGCAACGATTAGCGAGTCGTACAGTTGCTCGGCCGTCATCGGCTTCACATAAACGTGCGTGAACAACGCAGTTTCACCGGCGGCTGGATTGTCGCGTTCGTTCTTCTTGGTGCCACGACTGGTCAGATTGTACGCTTCGCTGTTGGCGATCCAGCGCATCAACTGCTTGCAGTCATAACCACTCTTGACGAACTCGGTCGCCATGAAGTCCAGCAGAACCGGGTGCGTGGCTGGATTGTGAGGTCCCAGATCGTCGATTGGGCGAGTGAAGCCGTAACCGAAGAAGTGAGCCCACGTCCGATTGATCATTGCCATAGCAATCATCGGCTTTTCGCCGGTGATCATGTGCTTGGCGAGTTCCTTACGGCGATCGGTCGAATCGCCAGGATCAACTTCGGCTCCGAGGTAAATCGGATACGCAACTTGCATCAGGCCGTTACGCTTTTCGAAGTAAACCGGACCCGAGAAATTCCGTTCGACGATTTCGGAGTAATCATCCACCATCCGGCCCGTCTTGGCGTCGAACTTGCGATGATCTACTTTGCCAGTTTGACGGAAGAAGCTGTTGAACTGCCAGAACTGATCCTGCTTCCAGTCATTGAAGGGATGGTTGTGACACTGAGTGCACTGGACCTGCATCCCCATGAACAAGCGGGTTGTCTTGGCTGTCATCTGAACGCCGTCATCCTGATCCTGCATCTGAGCCAGCAGGAAGTTGACAGCTCCATTTTCTTCGTAGTGACCTTCAGCGGTCACGAGTTCAGAAACGATGTCCTTCCAGGGACGATTGCGACTGAAGGCTTCGCGGAAGAACTTCTGCATTCCGGCGCGGCTGACTCGGCGAGGAGTCTGCTGTCCGATGCAGAGGTTGGTCCAGATCGTTGTCCAGTTACGGACATAAGCGGGATCATCCAGCAGCTTGTCGATGACCTTCGTACGCTTGGCCTTGTCTTTGTCTGCCGAAAACGCTTCGACTTCTTCGAGTGAGGGGACATGACCGACGATGTCGAGATAAACTCGTCGCAGCCATTCGTTGTCGTCGGCAACTGCGGAAGGGGTGACTTCGTTGTCTTTCCACGCTTCGCGAATCTGTCGATTGATTTCCGTAATAATCACGTCGGACGAGCCGGTCGTGAATTCTTTACCTTGCACTGCCTTGTCTGGTGCAGACTTTTCTGCCACTGCTTTATCTGGTGCAGACTTCTCTTGTGCAGGTTTGTCTTGCGCATGGGCGATATGCCCCACACCTGCGAAGGCCAGCGTGAACGCTGCCGCGCTGAACCAGGCGCCACACGAGGCCGCCAGACTTTGTCGCGTCTGACATTTTCGTACCATGGACTCGCCACCCTTTCCGCTGAAACTCAGGACCCCCGACGTATCTGCCGACCTCGCACGATTGCTGGTGCAATCAGTTGCGGGTATCAGAGTTACCCATAGGACGCCGGAAACGTTCGTGTAGATGTTATCAAAAAAAATCAGCACGTCCAATCAAATTGCTGCAACTTCCTGTTCGGCAAGTGATTGAGACGATTATCCTCGTTGCATTCCGCCAAAACCGCAAACTGCCTGCTGTGAAGGAGATTTGTCGAAACGATCACGCAAATCGAAATGATGACACAAAACGAGACTGATTTCGGAAATTTGATTTCACGTAAATCGCCCGAAGTTGTGGCCTCTGTCAGATTTGCAGAACGATTCGTTCCTCTCGTTGACCCGATACACTACCCCTCGACCATTCAGTTAAACCGACGCAACTTATTTACCAGAAGGAGAATACAGCCGTGAACCAGCCGACATCAGGCCTTTTGACCGGAAAAGTTGCTGCCGTAACGGGAGGGGAAAGCGGGATTGGCCGAGCGACGGCACGCTGCCTGGCAAATGCCGGGGCACGCGTGTTTGTCTGTGATCGAATCCTTGATCTGGCCAACCGCCCGGAGTTTGGACGTCTCGGAATCCTATCTCAGGAATGCGATGTCCGCTCGATTTCTCATCTGGAATCCTGGATTTCCTCAATCGTCGCCGCCGCCGGTCGCCTCGATATTCTTGTCAACAACGCAGGAATCGGCATGACTCGGCCCATCGAAGCGGTAACTGAGCAGGATTGGGACGACTGCCTGGACATCAATCTGAAGTCAGCATTCTTCGGCTGTAAATTCGCGATTCCTCACCTGCGAAAGGCCGGGGGCGGTTCTATTATCAACACCGCCAGCAACGCCGGAATCCTTCCCCGAGCCCACGATCCAGTCTATTCCATCAGCAAACTCTCACTCGTCGGTCTGACCAAAAGCCTCGCGCTGTGCCATTCCGTTGACCGAATTCGCGTCAACGCCGTCTGCCCCGGCCCGGTCGGCGACACAGGCATGATGAACGCGGACCTCGCCAAAGCCACCGATGTTGCCGCCACCCGCCAGCAATTCATCGACGCCAGCCCGTTGGCTCGCGCCCACCGCCGGATGATCACCCCGGAAGAAGTGGCCGAAGCCATCCTGTACCTGGCCAGCGATGCCGCCGCGATGGTGACCGGAACCTGCATTGCCATCGACGGAGGCAAATCGCTGGGAGTTCCCCCAAAAGCGTAGGCGATTTCACCGCAATCGCGAACTTCCGATCCTGAACCCGTGTCACTGATCGGCATCAGCGGAATGGCAGAGGCTGCGGTATCGTTGCGAAACCTTGAGACCCCTTACGCATGGCCTCAGTCCATCCCAGTCGAACCAACCTGATCGGGACGAGATTCCACAATAATGTCAGGAATTCGCTGCCGAGGTCGATCTGAACCTTGCCAGCCCCGACAGCCATCCGATAGATTACCCCCCACGGGATGCCCGATAGTGTAACGGTAGCACAACAGATTTTGGTTCTGTTTGTCCAGGTTCGAATCCTGGTCGGGCAATAAGTTCGTTTGCGTACAAATGCGTCCACTCGCGTTCCCCCGGTAATTCGGGGGTTTTTCGTTTTCGGACGGAACGTATTCTGGCTCGGCGCGATGGCCAACGGGAGCGCGCTGCGCCGGATTCTGCGTCCCTGTTGCTTTGTCAAAATCTGAATCCCTGACCTGCAGGTAGCTTTCCATCGCCACTTTTGGAGTGTTCCCCAGCCAGGCGGTGACAACGTGCATCGGGTGGCTCTGCATCAGCTCAGTTTCGCGAGAGCTTCGCAGGTTCTGGAACGGCTTGCCCCACGGCTTCACCCCGGCCTTCGTGATGATCTTGGCAAACGTCGTCCGGAAGTTTGAATTGGCCCCGCGCGGTCTTGGGCGAATGACGAACTCCCCGCCTTCGGGTGTCGCCAGATCCAACTCACTGAGAGCGTCCCGCAGTTCCGGGAAGAGTGGAATCGTTCGGAATTCTCCCCCTTCGTGATGTTCGGTCTTGGGTGATCGAACAAGAATCCGGCCCCGTTCCCAATCAATCCCGTCCCATCGCAGCGCAAGAACCTCGGACGGGCAGCGCAACCCACCGAATCGGCACAGGGAGAAGATCACTTTCCACTCCGCATTGGGGCATGCGGCCAAAACCTTGCGGGATGTATCCAATTCGACGAATTCCATTCGCTCAGGGCGTGAGTAAACCGTCGTTTTGTGGCCCGCGAACGGATTCTCCGCGATGATCTTGCCTTTGACCGCCGCCCCGAAAATCAGTTTGGAGTTCTTGATGAGTGTTCGTGTGTAGTTCTCAGAATGGCCCTCGCCTTTGCAATTCGCGCGAAACTGGTCCGCATCCAGCGCTGTGATGGATTCCAACTGTCGGGATTCGCCGAAGAACGCCACGAGCTTGGCCCGGCAAATTCGGTAATTCGTCTGTGTCCCCGGCTTCACATCACGCCGGCCCTTTGTGTATTCGTCGATGAACCCGCCCAGCGTTGGCCCGCTCGGCATCTGGGCTCCTTTTGGGGTCCGCGGCGGTACCAACCCGGCCTTGGCCAGCTTGGTGTAAAGTGGCCCCCCCGATTTCGGCGAGCCAGGAAGCGAGTTTTCGGTCGAACGTCTCCTGAAGCATCTGGGCCGTCGCCAGATCTTCCACACGCGCCATTACGCCTTCTGCCCACTTCAGCGGAACCTCGCCGAGCCGAATTGCTTTCCGCTTCCCATTTTTGTCGACAAATTGGATCCGGCGCCGACCCGCTGAATCCGTTGAAATACTTGCCATCTGCACACCTCCAGGTGATGAATTCGTTCCCGAGCCGCTACTTCTTCGAATTCCGCTTGGTTGCCTTCTTGGGCATCGACTTT
>CAIWEX010001261.1 GCA_903911795.1 uncultured Schlesneria sp. | reverse complement strand
CTGAGTGTATTCCCGATGGAGTTACCCCCGCTCCGAAAACGCGTCGAGGACATTCCCCTTCTGGCCGAGCATTTTCTGGTTCGCTTTGCCCGGCAATTGGGCCGCCCGATTCCACGGTTAACACTGGCCAACGTCCAAGAGTTGCAACGTTATCAATGGCCGGGCAACGTTCGCGAACTTCAACATGCACTGGAACGAGCCTGCATCGTCGCAACAGACGGACGCCTGCGCTTCGAACTGGCCAAAGATCAGCAGCGTCGAGCTGAGCCCGGCAAAGACGCCACGGCCACGGGGCGAGTCATGACCGAACTGGAAATCCGCGAGTTGGAAGCCAACAACATCCGAGCGGCACTGTCAGCATCCAAAGGGAAGATCTACGGAACCGACGGTGCTGCCGAGAAGCTCGGGATGAAACCGACGACACTCGCGTCACGAATCAAAGCATTGGGAATCTTGCTATAGTTTTGCCAGCGACAACCCTGCAGAGCGTAATCACGCCCGCGAATCCTGATTTAAAACCTGTTTGTTCCACAGGCCAGCATAGACACCGCCACGCTGCAATAGTTCGGCATGTGCACCTTGTTCAACGAGTCGCCCCTCATTCAGAACAAAAATCCTATCGTATTGCGGCGCTGCCGACAGCCGATGTGTCACACTGACAATTGTGCGATTCCTGGATAGGCGGAACAGCAATTCGTTAACGGCGACTTCGGTCGGAGCATCGAGCGCCGATGTTGCTTCATCCAGCACAAGGATCGCAGGATTTCTGAGAATTGCACGAGCAATTGCCACCCGCTGTCGTTCGCCACCCGACAGTCGACTGCCCCGATGACCGACCATAGTATCGTAGCCATCGGGCATTTGACGGATCGCGTCGTCGAACTCAACAGCGTGAGCCGCCGCTTCGACTTCCTCATCGGTCGCATCCAAGCGGCCCAGGCGAATGTTTTCCCGGATCGATGCGTTGAACAGAAAACTCTCCTGAAGTACAGGAGCCATCAAGCTACGATAAACGTCCTGACGAATGTCACGAATGTCAGTCGCGTCAATCCGCACAGCGCCTTGCTGCGGATCATAGAATCGCATCAGCAGTCTCAGAACCGTGCTCTTCCCGCTGCCGTTTGGGCCGACGAACGCTACATAACTGTTCCTGGGAATCGACAGGCTGACATCTTCAAGATTGTTGCACAAACCATCGTAACTGAACGTTACGTGATCGAGTGACAAACTCCTCTCGAACGACACGATGTCTACGGCCCCGACGCGATCAGGAACATCCGATTGCGTCATCAGCAACGCATCAATTCGTCGCAGTCCGCCGGTCGCGCGAATCAGCGTCGGGATGTATTGAATGACGTAATCCACATTGCTCGCCAGCAACAAGAACAATGATTGGAACGCGGTCAACTGACCGACTGTCAACTCTCCACGAAATGCCAAAAGCGTACTCAAACCCAGGACGATCAGCTGTAAAAACGAAGTGCCAATCTTCGACGCTCGATCCACCAGGCTGCAGAGAAAGTGCATGCGAGTCGCCAGTTGCGCCAGTAAAGTGTTCTGCTTTCCGAAGGTGTTGGTTGAATAGTCGCGCAGCACAAACGCTTTTACGACAGGTTGAGCGGAAACATTCTCCTGAATCTGCGAAAGTGTCGCTGCTTCACAATTGTATCTGGCAACACTGGCCTCCATCGCGCGATGGGCCGACACGCGAGGTCCAAATAGACTGCATGGCCAGACCAGCATCGAGAACAATGCCAATCGCCAGTCCATCTGGAAGAGGGCAACCATGCTTCCGAGCGCCGCCAGACCCGGCATGACCACCCACGGAATGAATGATCCGGTAACTTCCTCGACTGTCGTTGCATCGCCGGAGAACCGCGCAACGATGTCCCCTTCCGATGTCTTTGCATAGAAGCTCAGCGACAATTGCTGCAGATGCTCGAACATGTCGGCCCGCAACCGCCGCAATAACTCAGACAGGACCTTGGCGGATAGCCAGTCAGCAACGACGCCGGCGATGTTTCCGAAGACTGTGATCACGACCATGATCGCCAGGACGAAGTACAACACCGACTCCTGCTTCTTGAGGAGCCCTTCATCGATCAACTGGCTGAGACAAAGCGGCGTTGCGACCCAATACACCGTTTGTATCAACAGGCAAACACTCACTCCGATGATTTCACGCCAAAACGGCAAAATCCGGGTTACGAGCTTCAGCCCTTCAGGTGGCGTAGCACCTGAAGGGTGTAATTTCTGCGATGATCCTGCGGGAACTGTACGAGTCATGAAAGCACGGGACCGATGGATTCCTTTCGCAATTCGACGCCGTGACGGATAGCACCAGTCAGGCGAAATCGCTGGAGAATTTCAAGGGGCAAGTCGGCAGCGCCCGAAATCCGACCGATACAATTCTGCGTACCACACATGCAGTCAAATTGCTCTGCCATACTCCATTCTGTGCTCGGATAAAAGAAGGTGAACTCGTCGCCCGGCGTAATATTTTTGATGGCCCTGAGAACATCGGCATCAACATCAAAAAAGACGTTTGGATCGCACGAGTGATTGATATATCGAAGTTCGAAAGGCAACGGTTCCGCGTGTTTTCGATGATTGGATTGTACCGTCCATCGATTGGGCTCGGGCTGAAATGGCCCCCAGGACAACGGTATGATTACGTCATTGGCCTTCCATTCCCGTCGAGCAACCAACCCTGAACCGACTTCCTTCCTGACGATCTCAAACGGCAATTGACATCGCGTGTCTTCACTGCGGATCGCAGAGCGTATGAAATCGGAAACGTGATCACCATATCGCTCGATCAATTCAGGAAGTTGATAGTCCGATCCTCGAACGACGCCGCGGCAACAAACAGCGCCGCATGAGCAATCAAACGGCGTCATTGATGGACCGCAGAATGTCGCGTAATCCACGGTCAGGGATTCGCCTTCCGCGACGTCACGTCGGGCGACGAGATCCAACCCTTCGAGCCATAGATTGGGATCGCAGCTGTGGTTGATCGGCCGCCAGTTTTCGGGATTCTCGCTCCACAACTGAAACACATTTTCGCTGACTGGCCACGCATACCGTTCAAGCCATTGACGTTTCAACCCGCGCCAGTTCTGCTGCACGTGTCGGCCAGAAGCCATCGTACAGGCGGTTTCTTCATATCTGATGACAATCCCGCCGCGTGGCACGTCGCGTGTCGCAGACAGGCCAAAACCAGACTGACGATTGAATTGCAACCGCCACGATTTGTCGCTGCGTTCCTTTCGTCGCTTCGCACAAAACAACAGATGCTCCAGGAAGCCGCGATGCCCCGCCGGATCGTTCGCCAGGATGAAGTCGGCACTTCCAAACGCGTCTTGAGGATAGAAGACGCCGCAATTAGGATTAATTTCCAGCAGAAAGATCTCGCCGGTCGAGTCCATCCGAAGATCACAGCGGCCATAACCTGTCCCGCTCAGTGCTTCAAAGGTCAGCGATGAAGCCTCGCGCAGCCGAAACGCAAGCTCTTCGTTCTCAACGAGACGTGTTTGCATCGATTCGTAGTCGACCCACTTGAGATCAAAGTGTTTGAATCGTTCACCTTCGGGAAACAAGAATTCAACGGGTTGCAATGCCCATGGAGTTTCTTCGCCGATGCGAGGTTCCGTCACAAGAACTGTGAACTCGCGTCCGTCAATGAATTCTTCAATCAAGGCGGCGCCAAACAATTCGATCACACGTGAGACTTCGCGTCGAAGGCTCTCGGGTTCTGTAACGCGAGAAGCTTTTGTCATTCCGACACTCGAATAGCCGTGCGGATGCTTGACGATCATCGGAAATCGCAAGTGCGACAGTACCCGATCGATGTCCGCCATCGTGCGGGCCATCACATAGGCAGGAATACTGACACCCGCGGAACTGGCTGCCATTTTCATCGCTTCACGCGATGGGTCGTAGAAGGTCGATCCTGCTCCTGTGAATGCGACATTCAACCGCTCAAGGGCTTGAACGACTTCGATTCCCGGCCGATCTTCTTCCCAGGCACCGTCACACAGATTTATGACTACGTCGAACTGCTGCCGTGCAATTTCCGAGACTTGTTTAATGGCCGTCGATTTGCGGATTCGAAAGTGACAGAAGTTCAACTGCGGCAGGTAACGGGAAGGATCACAATCGGGATCGATGTCTTTGAGCGGAGAGTTCGATCCTTCGTAGGATGGATGCAGGATAGCAATCTTCAATCTGTGGCCTCGGTACAGTTTGGGTTTTGTGGACGACCGTTCAAAAGCTGTTGTAGCTCGAAAATCAGGTCAGCTTGCGGGGGCAGGTTCGGTGGAAGGAACGGATCATTGAACGCTCGTTCAACAGAGGGCTCGTTGATAATCGCGTGGAAGTCAGTACGGGCAAATTGACGTGGGTTACTTCTGCCGAATACGCCGACAAAGAACCCGCATGATGCCGCGGACAATTTCGACATGGCTTGCCATCAAGTCATAGATCGCGGATTGCGAGATTCTGAAGACGAGCGTCGGTTCGATTGCTGTCACGGAAGCG
>CAIWEX010001260.1 GCA_903911795.1 uncultured Schlesneria sp. | reverse complement strand
TGCAAAGCCAGTGCGCCCCCGCCACCCAACCGAGGAGTCTTTTTCGAGCAATCCTCGTCGCGTTTGCAATTCTCGTTCTGCAGAACGCAGGATCGGCTGAGACATGGGCCGTCAAACCGAAAGCAAGTCACGAGAAGAGGCTGGCACCGGAACTGGATCTGTTACAGCGGGGAGATTGTCGATTCCGCGGTATCAGTCGATGTGGGAAAGCGGTCTATACGATCCCTGCTGAGAAAACCAATTCGATTCGTTCGATGGCTGTCAGGATGGATGCGAATGTTCCTGAGGTCGACGAAAAGTCCCGGCGGATTCTGATCAGTTACCCCGCATCAACCAAAAAGCCGTCGGCAGCAACACTGGCAGCTGCAGGGTTGAAGCAGTTGGAAGACTACGAAAAAGGTTCGTTTCTGGTCGTCGAACCTGAACAGGAGGTTTCGGGCGCCGCAGTCAAAGCCCTGCTCGAAGACGATGCGGTCCTCTATGCATCTCCCGATTATGTTGTCACGGCCAATCCAACGCAGCGCGCAGGCGTTGTGCAGACGGCAGCAGCTGGAACGATTCCGAATGATCCGTTATTCGATCAGCTCTGGGGCATGCGAAATATCCGAGCCACAGATGTCTGGCCAACTGTCCGCGAGGCCCCCAAGGTGATTGTTGCCGTGATTGATACAGGAGTGGATTACAACCATCCCGACCTGCGAAACAATATGTGGACTCGGAATGGGACATACGGTTACGACTTCTGCGACGATGACAACAATCCGATGGATGAAGAAGGGCATGGGACACATTGCGCCGGGACGATTGCCGGGGTCGGCAATAATGGAGTCGGAGTTGTCGGTGTCACCTGGAAAGCGCAGATCATGGCGATGCGGTTCATGGGCCCCGATGGTTCCGGTTCCACATCCGACGCGGTGAAGTGCATTGACTGGGCTGTAGCGAACGGAGCTCACATTCTTTCCAACAGTTGGGCCGGACCAGACAATTCACGCGAACTCGCCGAGGCTGTCAGCCGTGCGGAAAAGCGAGGGGTGCTGTTTGTCGCTGCTGCCGGTAACACCGTCGGGAACGGGAACAACAATGACACTTCGCCGTACTTTCCGGCATCGCTCCCAAATTCGAACGTGATGACGGTTGGTGCGATTGACGTGAACAACGCGCGTGGTTCGTTCAGCCATTATGGCCAGCGGAGTGTCGATATCGGGGCACCGGGCGTGGGGATTGTCAGTACGGTTGTGAATGGTCAATACTCGCGGCAGGACGGGACATCAATGGCCGCACCGCATGTCGCGGGTGCAGCTGCACTGGTCTGGTCCAGAACATTTGCGACACCCAGCCAGGATCCCGCCCAGATGACGACCGTTCGAGATTTGATTTATGCAAATGCGAGGCCGGTCCCTGCTCTCAGAAACTTCTGGGGTTACACTCCACCGGCGAAAGTTCCCGGCGGCGTTTTGGATCTTTCTTTCCTGATCGCCCCGACCAACGGCCCAACCGTGCCCCGGCGCCTGGTAGAATTCCGGATGAAGGTCGATCCCGCCAAGTTACGATGACATTCAAACCTCAAGTTTCAAATCTATGACAGAGACAATGGAGTGCATCATGCAGCGACTCATCACAGGAATGATGCTCCTGATCAGCCTCCCTGGACTCGCCGCCGAACCCGCTGGTAATGCCGAACCACGGAAGCCGGTTGCAGTACAAGCCGGCGCGCCAGCGATTCAGGTAGAATGCCGCGGACGTTTGCGGCATGGTCTGGTCGCCATCGGGGGCGAGACTACCGGTACTACGATCACGATCGATCGAATGGTCTGGGAATTGAATCTGCACAACGACGCTGCCCGCAAGTTCGCCACCGAACATCATAAAGAAGCCGTGATCGTCAACGGTTCGCTGCGTCGAGTTCGTGGAACCGCCGTTGCGACCCGCTGGATTATCGATGTCGAGCAACTTTCGGTTGCAGATCCCGAGACAAAAAAGGACTTCGCAAAAATTTCAATGACCGGGGTCGTTCGAAACATCCCTCAAACGGATGGAAAGGACAGCGATCACCTGGTGATTGAAGCGGATGAGATCTCATTCCCGCTGGACTTCACCACGGATCCGTCAATGCACGTCGTCGCACGGTCACTGATGCGAGAAAAGGCGATTTTGAAGGGATGGATCGAACGGCAGCCGGGATTGGAACTCCCTCCAAAAGTTCTGGTCCGTGTCACTCATCTGGACAAAGCAAAGTGACATTCACTGCACCCGTTTGACCATCGCCCTCGTCGGGCGGGTACATCTGGTTTACCACCGGCCTGGTCATTCGCGCTGCTTGTGGTATTTCTTTGCTCAAAGAAGTAACGTGCATGCCGCCTCAATTCTTCAACATCCCCAATAAGCGGCCAATATGTTCGTTCCGGAAGATGAGCCGTTTGACAAGACGTCGCTCGTCGCCAGGCTGAAGCTGCGATCAAACTCTGAGAATCGACGGCGACGCTCGGTCTATGCGGCACTGTCAGCATCGCTCGTCGCATGGCTCGTGATTGGCCGTGAACTGCTTGGCAATCATTGGCTCCTGGAGGCCCTGGTAGGTTTGGGGATTGCCTTTGGTGCCGGTTTCATTATGAGTATTTTCGCGATCTATCAGATCTGTAAACTCGAACTAGATTCGGGTTCTACCAAACTTCCTGTGGGAAATCTTCGAATTGTTGTTGGTGTTTTCGTCGGAATGATTTCCTTCTGTATGGGGATGTTCGCGATCTATCAGATCTGTTCCGATTTGGCGGCCAATCCTGTTCCTGGGGGTTGGAATATCGCCGCAACCCTGACGACATTCGTCGGCACCTACCTGACAACATCGTGGGGTTGGCGAGAGTCGTAACTCGTACCAGGGAAATTACTTCTTCCGAGTCGAAACTTCTCTGGAACTTTCTCGCTGGGTCTGACGTCTGTATCCGCAGGTAATTCGTTTTCAAAACACGGCAGGCTTCGAATGCCGTTTCTAAACAGGAGTTTTCCCGTGAAACGTCCTTTTTTTCCAGTGATCGCGCTGACTTTGATCGGGGTTTGTGTCTGGACCGCCACTGCTCAAAACCCGCCCGGAAAAGCGGCGTCTCACCCGTCGCAAACTGGCGAGGGACTGAGCGGCGACCGCTATTTGACCTACATCAGTACGGACAAGCCGATTTATCGGCCTGGTGAAAAACTGTATGTCCGCAGCATCCCACTACATTGCGTGACTCGCAAACCGCTTCTGACGGAGCACGCATTAACGGGTGTCGTGGAAATCAAAGGCCCCAAGGGTGATACTGTTGCATCCGGCCAATCCCTGCTGCAGGACGGCGTGAGTGGTTTCAGTTGGTCGATACCTCAGGCACAAGCTGGTGGTGAATACACGATCAAGGTGAGTTATCCCGATGGTCAGCCACCCGCCGAACGGAAATTTGATATCAGGGGGTATCGCGCTCCGCGACTCAAAACACAGATCAAATTCCTTCGCGATGGTTACGGTGCTGGCGATGAAGTCGTTGCTTCGCTGCATGCGGATCGTGCCGAAGGTGGGACCCCCGCAGGAGTCCCGGTGACGGTGCTCGCCAGAGTGGATGGAGCGGAAGTCTTTCGTGGTACGACCAGCATCGACGCCAAGGGGAACTGCCAGGCACGCTTTAAACTGCCGGCCGAGATTCGTCGCGGTGAAGGAACTCTGGCGATGGTGATCGAAGATGGCGGCGCGTTGGAAACGGCCAGCAAGACGATCCCGATTCTGCTGCAAACAGTCGATCTCACCATGTACCCCGAAGGGGGCGATCTGGTAGCAGGCCTGACAAATCGAGTCTATTTCGAAGCATTCACGCCTGCTCACAAGCCCGCTGATCTGGCCGGGGTTGTGCTCGATGCCAATGGTCAGGAAGTCGCCAGATTTCGCAGCCAGCATGAAGGACGTGGCCGATTCAGTTTCCAGCCAGTCGTTGATGGTAAGTATCGCCTGAAGATCACCGAACCGTCCGGGATCAAAACGCAATACGAACTCCCTCCTGTCAAACCTTCGGGTGTCGTCTTGACGTCGTTGCAGGACGTGACTGCCAAAGGAGGTGACTCCAAGATCACTCTGGCAGCAACGGAGACCGGTGTCTACCGCGTCGTGCTTCAGCAACGTGATCTGGAAGTTTCCATGCAGCAAGTGGAACTCAGCGCCGGGCAGAGTAAAGAGCTTGTCTTCTCAACGGGAGCGGCGGATGGCGTGTTGCGTGCCACTGTTCTGGATGCCAAAGGGAAGCCGCTTGCCGAACGCCTGATCTTTCGCGAACCGACTCATTCCGTTCAGGTCAGTTTGACGGCGGACTCGAAGCAGTATGTCCCGGGCAGCCTTGCAAAAATCCTGGTGAAAACCAGCGACGAAAATGGTCAGCCCATCAGTGCTGTCGTTGGGATTACCTCGACCGACGAAAGCGTTCTTGAAATGATCGACAAGCGAGAGCAGGCACCTCGGTTGCCTGTGATGGTCTTGCTCGAAGGGGAAGTTCGCGAACTTGCTGATGCTCACATTTATCTTGATCCTGCCAATGATCAAAGGCATGTGGCGGTCGATCTGCTGTTGGGGACACAAGGCTGGCGTCGGTTCGCATTTGCTGAACCGGAAAAGTTCGCGGCAAAGCACGGTGATGCTGGACGCCGTATCCTGGCACTTCGCGAAATGATGGGACCAGCGTCTGGTGGTGGACGTGGTGGCAGATTTGCGGGCGGGTTTGGTGGGCAAATTCCTAGTTCCGCGCCTCGAAATCTGAGTTTTGATGCAGAAGATAAGTCAGAGGCAGCGGCCAAGGCGTTCGAACCTGAGGCGGAACAACTGGCCGACGGCATTGCTGACCGGGTAGCAGGTAAGAAAGAGTTTGGCGACGTTGCCAACGGAATCGAGGCACCGGTCGGAGCACTTGCCGCAGCAAAAGCGTTTCGCAGAATCGAAGTTCGCAATGATCTTGCTGTCGTACGGATCTATGCGCACCAGGTTCGTCCCAATCGTTCGCCCGGTGATCGAACAGACTTTACCGAGACGCTATTCTGGAACGCGGGAATTCGTACCAACGACAAAGGCGAAGCGTCAGTGGAATTCGCCTTGAATGACTCAGTGACCAGCTTCCGAGTTTCCGGTGATGCTTTCACCAACACGGGGGCCCTGGGAGCAGGGTCGCTGGTGATCGAGTCGGTCGCGCCGTTCTACCTGGAACCCAAGCTTCCACTGGAAGTCACCATGGGTGATGTCGTCCGCCTTCCTTTAGGAATCGTCAACGCCACCAATGCAGAACTGACAGATGCCTCCGTGAATTATCTATGGACTGGCACAACACCAATCGATCCTGCTGTGATCAAGTTCGCCTTGCCGGCAAACGGGCGTGTGCGACAGTACATCAACCTGAATATCGGCAAGCAGATTGGCGAATCGAAGCTCGTTCTCGCAGCGACAGCTGGTCCCTATGCGGATAAGGTCACCCGTTCACTGCTGGTTCGCCCTCGCGGATTTCCGAAGACCGATGGATTTGGAGGATTGCTCGTAGCGGGTGGAACAGCTTCGCACGACATCACGATCCCTAAGACAGTGGTCCCGGGTAGCCTCGAAGCACGCGTCGTGGTCTATCCGACACCCCTTGCCAGCATGACCGAATCACTCGCCGCCCTGATTCGTGAACCATCGGGTTGCTTTGAACAGACCAGTTCAACGGTTTATCCGCTCGTCATGGCTCAACAGTATTTCATGTCCCATCAAGGGGTCGATCCGTCGCTCATCGAGAAGAGCAGCCTGATTCTTCAGACCGGGTATGATCGACTACGCGGGTTTGAATCGAAGAGTGGTGGATTCGAATGGTTTGGTGCTGACCCCGGCCACGACGCATTGACCGCGTACGGCCTGCTGGAATTCACCGACATGGCACAGGTTCGCTTTGTCGATCCCGAGATGCTGCAGCGGACTCGCACGTGGCTGCTGAATCAGCGTGACTCCAAGGGAGGCTATCTTCGCAAGACCCATACGCTGCATACGTGGATCGCTGATCCCGAATGCGCCAATGCGTACAACACATGGGCATTGCTCGAAGCTGGCGTCAAAGCCGATCTGTCGACAGAAGTCCAATGGATTCGTGACGCGGGTGAGAAATCGCTGAATACCTACGCAATTGCCCTGGCTGCGAACGTCCTCGGTCTGGCCGGGGACAAAGATGGCGAGAATCATTTGCTCGATAAGCTTGCAGGCAAACAACAAGCCGACGGATCTCTTGCCGGAGCAACCACTAGTGTGATTGGCAGCGACGGCGAGGCTCTGGCCATCGAAACGACGGCCTTGGCTGTTCTTGCCTGGCTGAAGAATCCTCACTATGCGGACAACGTTCAGAAGTCACTGAAGTTCCTGGCGGAAAACTGCAAGGCAGGTCGATTCGGTTCAACGCAATCGACGGTGCTGGCCCTCCGTGCCATCGTAGCCTACGACAAATCGCGAGCCCGGCCGACGGAACCAGGCAGCTTGCAGTTGATCGTTGATGGCAAGCCTGTCGGGGAACCGGTCCCCTTTGATCGCAACACGACAGGTGCCATTGAGCTGCCTCACTTTACTGAACTGCTGATGCCCGGTAAGCATCAGGTGCAGGTCGCCATGAAGGGTGGTTCGCAGATGCCATATTCCGTGGCCATCAACTTCCACAACCTGCAACCTGATTCTTCGGACAAGTGCAAGCTGCATCTGGAAGTCGGTTTGCGAGACCGCGTGGTCGAAGAAGGTGCCACAACCGAGGCGACTGTTGTGGTTGTCAATCGTACCAGCGAAGCGATTCCGACTCCGATCGCGATCATTGGAATTCCGGGTGGCCTGGAAGTGCGACATGACCAGCTGAAGGAATTGATCAAGAGCGGCAAGATCAGCGCCTATGAAGTCCTGGGCCGCGAAGTGGTCCTCTACTGGCGATCCCTCGACAAGGAAGCTCGAGTTGACGTGCCACTCAGTCTGGTAGCCGCAGTCCCAGGAAGCTATTCCGGTCCCGCCAGTCGCGCTTACCTGTACTACACGGACGAGCACAAGCAGTGGGTTGAGAATTTAAATGTGGAGATCAAGACCAAGTGAGGGACGCCGGGATCAGGTTTGCTCGGCAGCCTGAAACACTTGATCGACCGAGACAGTAAATCCGGGCAACAAGCGGGACGTGGCCAACTGGTTTGGTTGGTATTCACCGGCAACGAGATACGCATCTCCTGCCAGTTCCAAGACGGTAATCGTGCGGAGTTCGGGATCGACAATCCAGTACTCCGCAATTCCCGCTTTGGCGTATTCCCGCCGCTTGACTTCAAGGTCGCGGTCCCGATTCTGAGCACCGGGGCTGACAACTTCCATCACCAGATCGGCTCCATCCGGTTGGGCGCGATTGCCAGCTTCGGCCAGTTTCTGTAAGCGGTCTGGACGCAGGAAAAGGAGGTCCGGTTCACGCATCTGGCCATCCCAGAGGCGAATCGGCAGGGGGGCACGCATCACCTTCCCCAAGCCACGCTCTTTCACGAATGCTCGCAGCAGGTCATACAAGAATTCCACGATCAGTTCGTGAAAGTATGTCGGCATTGGAAGGATCTCCAGACAGCCGTCATTGAGTTCCATCAATCGATTGCCTGGAAGAGCGAGATAGGCGGATTCTGACCACATCCCTTGTTTGGGAAACAGGGTCGCGATCTCCCATGCAGGTTCGCCTCGCACGGATTGGCGAGCGGGAACATTGGTATCGTCGATGGTCGCACTCATGACATTTCGCTCAATCCTGAGGCCGCTAGTAAGTCGTTCCGAATTTTATCAGGTTTGAAGTCACATCCGCAACATGTTGAATGGGGACATTTCACGGTGTTCACTTCGAGTTCCTGAAGCGACTCGGTATCCTCAACGTGTCGGTAACCCGCCTCGCACGTTCCCCTGGTGCCCTGCCTTCGGAGAGCCACTCGATGAGATGTCGTTCTGGTACCTGTTTGCTGATGCTGCTGGCCCTTGCGTCAACTTCGTCATTTGCGAAGGCCGAGGATAAGCCGTTGGCAGAACAGCTGCCCCGAATCCCTGCGAAGTCGCCGGACGAAGCCCTGAAGAGCTTTGAACTGCAGCATGGCTTCTCACTCGAACTGGTGGCGTGCGAACCGCTCGTTGCCGATCCAATCGATGCGGCGTTTGATGAGCGGAACCGGATGTATGTTGTCGAAATGTCGGACTATCCGTTCCTGCCAGAGCAGCGAGTCCAAAAATACCGGGACCAGCGAGCCGAAAGCTGGAGTCGCATTCGACTGCTCTGGGATACAAACGCCGACGGGACGATGGATCAGAGCGTCATTTTTGCAGATAAGCTGCGGTGGGCTCAATCGGTCTGTTGTGCAAAGGGAGGCGTCTATGTCCTCGCCCCGCCGCATCTGTACTTCATGAAAGACACAGACGGTGACAATGTTGCGGACCTCAAGGAAATCCTCTGTACTGGCTTCAGTCAGTCCAATGTTCAGGGACTTGCCAACGGACTCGAATGGGGTCGCGATAACGCCATCTATTTTTCGTCGGGACTGGCAGGGGGAGATCTGACGATTCCAGCCAGGGATGGACAGCCAGAACGGAAGCTCACCCCGGGACGGCGCGATCTACGGCTGGATCCAAAGACCAACAAGATTACGCTGGTCTCGGGTGGTCAGCAGTTTGGCCATACGGTTGATGACTACGGTGATCGGTTCATCTGTTCGAACAGCAACCACATTGTTCACGTCACCTGGCCGCTTCATTATCTGGAACGCAACCCGCAATTGACGATCCCCAGTACGATCCGGCCCATTGCCAAAGAGGGGGCCGCTGCTGTGGTGTTTCGCAAAAGTACCGCGGAGCCATGGCGACTGGTAAGGACGGCGCGACGGGCCGCTGATCCTGAGTTTGCCAAACGACTCCCTCCGACAGAACTGGTTCCGATCGGTTTCTTCACGTCGGCGACAGGGATCACCATCTATCGAGGGGGGGCTTATCCGGCTGAGTTTCAAGGAAACGTTTTTATTGGCGATGTGGGAGGAAACCTGGTCCATAGAAAGAAGCTGACTGCTGATGGCATCAGCTTTGTGGCCGAGCGGACCGATTCGAATTGTGAGTTCCTCGCATCATCCGACAATTGGTTCCGCCCGACAAATTTCGTCAATGCACCCGACGGAACGCTGTACATGCTGGATATGTACCGTGAGACGATTGAGCATCCCGCTTCGATTCCAGAGGACATCAAGGCACTCTGTGATCTGGAAAGTGGTTATGACAAGGGACGAATCTGGCGGCTGAAGTCGCCTGGAATGAAACGCGTTCCGCCCCCTGATCAAAGTCGTTCCACGACTCAAGAGCTTGTCGCAGACCTGATGTCGACGCATGGAGCGATTCGCGATACCGCTCAACGGTTGCTTGTGGAGCGTCAAAACAAGGCGGCAGTTGAACCACTGCGAGCTCTCACTGCATCCTCGCTGCCGTGGATCAAAGATCGAAAGCCTGGGGTCAGTTCGCTTGCTCGGTTGCACGCCGCGTGGACATTGCACGGCCTCGATGCACTCAACGATGTCGACGTGCTGGGGTTGCTCTATGATCCTGATCAGCGAGTTCAGCAGCACGGCATGATCCTGTTCGAACAAACGCGTAACAGCGAATGTTCGAAGCGGATCAGTATGTGCTTGGCGGAGGGTTCACCTCGGCTGAAATGGCAATGGGCGATGACGCTTGGGCAATTGGAACCTCAACTCGCCGTTCCCGGGCTGAAGGAACTTTCCCTCGCTGCAGCGACGGATGCTGACTTACGGACCGCGTGGCTCTCGTCCGTTCATCCTCACATGGCGAAGCTGGTTCTGGAACTACTGACAGGTGACACAGAACCGATTCGTCCATTGCTGGTGGAATTGGCCCGGTTGATCGGATCATCTCCCAATACGAACGACACGGTGAAGCTTGTGGCCGCTCTTGCCACAACTAATGTCCACGAGGTAACCCGGTCACAGATGTTGACCGCAGTCGGTGAAGGGACACGTCGTCGCGGCACAAGCATCGCCCGGTTACTTTCAGAGGCGAAGGCGATGGATACTGCGGACGCCTTGAAAAAGCAGTTTGCTGCGGCTGCGACAGTCGCTCGGGACACGACTGCAGCCGAAGGATCACGACTTTCCGCGGTGGCACTGTTGGCGCTGTCGGAAGGAAGTCTTATCGAAGAAGCGTTGTCAGAGCTATTCACGCCGCAGACATCGCCCGCATTGCAACAGGCGGCGATTAAGTCACTTGTCGCCACCGGTGCATCCAGATCTGTGGAATTAATCCTCGCTCCCTGGAAGGCATTCGGGCCTGCGACGCGACGAGAAGTCGTTGACCAGTTGATCTCTTCCGCCAATGGTGCCACTGCGCTGGTCAAGGCCATTGAATCGGAAGCGGTCAAACCGGGGGAGATCGAACGAGACAAGCGGCAACTGCTGTTGAATCACCCGAATACTGGAGTTCGTGACGCAGCGCGTAAGGTGCTGGCGGAGACACCTGGAAACCGCAAGCAGGTGGTGTCAGACTTTCAGCCCGCTCTGGAACTCGAAGGCAAAGCTGAACGGGGCCAGATGCTCTACGCCAAGACATGCGTTCAGTGTCATCGAGCCGGATCAAACGGGCATCAGGTCGGACCCGACCTGGCGAGTGTCCAGAACAAATCTCCTGCAGATCTGCTGGTCGCCATCCTGGACCCGAATCGCGAAGCCCAGCCAAGTTTTCAGACCTACACTGTCGTGACAAAGCAGGGAAAGATTCATACCGGAATTATTTCAGCAGAGACAGCCGCCACGCTGACCTTGAAGCGAGCCGAAGCGAAAGAGGATGTGATATTGCGCGAGACGCTGGATGAATTGATCTCAACAGGCCAGTCACTGATGCCCGAAGAATTGGAAAAGGACATTGATAAGCAGGCCTTGGCCGACTTGATTGCGTTCATTAAATCGCAAGCACCGAAAAAGTAGCCACTTGAGCAACCACTGAATTGACCGTCCGAACACAGCGATCGAGGAGCAGAAGCCATGCCCCTTGGAATCAGCCCACTTGTTGATTTTGCGTTCAAGTTGATGCTGGCGAGTCGCGGGCATGAACGCTTACGATTTCCTTCGTGAACGCGATTCTCGGGGAATCGATGCGGATCACAAGAATTGAAATCCAGAATCCAATCGTTGGCCCGAATTTGGATGGTGACAAATGGCTGGTCCTGGACGTATTGGCCGAGGACGAGCGAGGCCGAAGATTCAACATCGAAATGCAGACGTCAATTCCGGCAGGCCTGCGCCAACGTCTTGCGTTTTACGATGCTCGCCTGTACGTCGAACAAATGCGAGAAGGTGACCGTTATCATGAACTTTTGCCGGCAATCGTGATTTGCGTGCTGGATAAGTTGCTCTTGAAAGAGACTTCAAGGTTACACACGGATTTTCGATTGGGGGATGACACAGGCCAGATCCTGACTGATGATTTGCAAGTTCACTTGTTGGAATTGACGAAGCTGACTGTCACACGCGAGAATCTGAGTCAGGCGACGCCCGCCGAGCAATGGGCGTATTTTCTATTGAATGCCGACAAGTTGACACTCGACGAGATCCGCAATCTTTTTCCCGAACCGGAATTTGTAGAAGCGGCAGGAGTCCTGGAAGTGATTAAGAACAATCCGGAGCAGATGGACAATTATATTTCACGGTTGAAATATCAACTGGATGAAGTGTCGCGCCTGGAGAGTGCTCGCCTGGAAGCACTGGGTGAAGGACGTACGGAAGGCAAGGCCGAAGGTCGAATCGAAGGTCTCATTGAAGGATTGAAGGAAGGCGTGAATCGGGGTGAACTGATCGGCCAGATCAAAGTCCTTCAGGAAATACTCGGGGTGTCAGGGCCAAGCCGTGACGAACTGACGACGTTTGACATGATGCAATTGAGCAATCTTTGTGAACAGCTTCGCCAAAACCTGCGAAGTCGAGATGCGAATTGAGAGTTGAGAACTCCACGATTGGCCACACCGTCCTCAATGGAAAATCATGACCGTCGATGGAAGTTCCGTCGTCCTTTTCGTTTCACAACTGAAGCAGGGTGACCCCGATGCTGCTGGCAAGTTGTGGGAACGATTTTCGCAACGAATGTTGCAGTTGGCCCGTGCACGCTTGAAGAACTGTCGACCGGGCGGATTCGATGAAGAAGATGTGGCATTGGGAGCCTTCGATGCCTTTTGTCGAGCGGTCCAACAGGGGAAGTTTTTCGCCCCGGATGACCCGCATAATCTGTGGGCACTCCTGGCAACATTTACTGTTCGTAAGCTGAACGACCAACTCAAGCTCGAAGGTGCGGCCAAGCGTGGGGGAGAGTTTCGGCAGGACGATCGGGAAACTCGATCGGGACAGGTCCAGTTGGATCGTATTCCGACCACACTTCTCGGGCCCGTATCAAACGCCATTCTGTCTGACGAATACCGGGCGACTGTTTCATTTGCTCAACGACCCAGAACTCGAAAAGGTGGCTGTTCTCAAGCTGGAAGGGTATACCAATGACGAAGTCGCACACGAGTTGGGCTACACACGCCGTACAATCCAGCGCATGTTGAACCTGATCCGCGTGCTTTGGCAGAATGAGCAGAAGTAATCTGGTATGACTCCCCGTTTTGAATCCTCAATTGTCAGAGCCCGTCACATTGACCGATGGTGTCGACGATTTGAGCATTGCTGGCGAAATGGCGAGAAACCGCAGATCGAAAGTTTT
The DNA here is from genome assembly GCA_903911795.1 of uncultured Schlesneria sp. Classification (GTDB taxonomy): domain Bacteria; phylum Planctomycetota; class Planctomycetia; order Planctomycetales; family Planctomycetaceae; genus Schlesneria. The sequence goes on along the minus strand of CAIWEX010001260.1, from coordinate 2,505 downwards.
CTGGAAGAAGTCGATCCTGGTGACCGCACTGTCTTCCTGGAAGAATTGCTGGGAATCGAACTCGAATTGCGATTTGAGGCGGGCGAGATCCCGACGCCAGAAGACTATCGTTCGCGATTCGCGTGTCACCTGGATTTGATCCACAAGGCGTTTGCAGATCTTGGCGATATTCGGGCAAGCGAAGATCTCAACCAACCGACAACGCTGGTGGGCCAATTGCTCGGCGATTATCGGATCACGCGTGAGATCGGGCGAGGAGGGATGGGGATCGTCTATGAGGCGATCCAACAGTCACTCGATCGCCGAACTTCTGTCAAAGTCCTCAAGCCATCGTTGTTTCGCTCCGAGAGGGATGTCCTGCGATTTCAGCGCGAATCACGGACAATCTCACGATTGCACCATAGCAACATCGTCGAAGTCTATGGGGTTGGCCTGCAAAAGGAGATCCATTACTTTGCGATGCAATACATTCCAGGAATCGGGTTGGATCGTCTGATCGCGATTCTCAAGCAGCGACGTTACAAAACCTCCTCACCCGCGACGTCGACGGCCAGTCCATTTCGCGAAACGACAGTCGGTGCTTCTGGGCAGGAATCGCTGACTGAGGATGCGGTCTGTGATATCTACAGTGACCTCGCCCATACTCATCCGTTTCGGCGAGCTGCCGCAGTTGCCCGGATTGGTGAACAGATTGCAGAGGCTTTGGCTTATGCCCATCATTGCGGAGTCATTCATCGAGATGTGAAGCCCTCAAATCTGCTGCTGGATCTGCATGGCACTGTCTGGCTGTCGGACTTTGGATTGGCGAGGCAGCTTCATGATCTGGAACTGACGCAGTCATTTGATTTGATTGGCACTCTGCGCTACATGGCTCCGGAAGCCTTCGGAAGCGGGGCAGACGAGCGAAGTGACGTCTATAGCCTGGGACTGACGCTCTACGAATTGCTGATGCTGAAGCCAGTCCACGAGGAATCTCGTGGGAAGAACCCGCTGGAACCGGTCGTCCATTCCGATCCGGTGTCGCCTCGACAGATCGACCCCTCGATCCCGCGCGACATCGACACCATCATCATGAAAGCCATCTCCGCCGATCCACAGCGAAGGTATCAGTCCGCCAAGGAACTAGCCGATGATCTGCGTCACTTTCAAAACCACGATCCGATCATGGCACGGCGAACGTCGTGGTTGGTCCATCTTGGTCGGTGGGCTCAGCGAAACCGAATTTTGTCAGCAGTGACTGCGGTTGCAGTGTTGTCACTCCTGACCGGAATCACTTCCACAACATGGATGTGGCGGAACGCGGTCGATTCGGCACGTGAATTCGCCGACGAGCGAGATCGGGCAATCAAGTTGCAGCGGATCACTGAGATCCAGGAGCAGGAGTCGATTCGGCAGGAATTGAGGGCGCTGGAACAATCCGTCCAGATTTGCTCAGACCGCGGCGCCGATTTCCGGGACGAGCATATTCTGGTTGATAACTTTGCCTGGACAGTCGAAGCACTCCGACAAAACACCGAAATGACTGCGAAGTCACGTGCCACAGCTTCCGCAGAGGAAAAATCAGAATCGGAGGCCCGTGCAGAACGACATTCCAGAACCTCACGACTTGAACGCGATCTCAGACAGCGATTGGGGCTTCTTCGTCAGCGTCTTCCCTTGCCGGTTGTCCGCTGCTGGTTACCAGCATATGTCTCGGATTGGTATTCAGGTGCGGTTCCGTTTGCTCGTGCGACCGATCGATGGAACGCGCCGCGTTTGCGTTTGAATCAAGACGAAGTCTGTATCGATACCGCCCACGGCAGGCGGTTACGACTGTCGCTGAAGACGGGACTGCACCAGTTACAGGAACCCAGTTCCAGGTCAGGCGATGGGACCGTTATGGTTGTTGACGTTGACCAGCGAGTCAGACTGACCCAAAGTGCCGATGGAACGCTGACGCTGCAACATCTCAACTCAACCAAGCCTCCCCTGGTCCTTGAGAAACCGAAGTCAGCACCTTCGACCCCATGCCGAATCTGGCTGTGTTGCGAGAATCAGCGGTTGGTTGTGCAGTTTGGTGATCCAGTGTCACCCGAGAAATCGTTTAAATCTCACAATCTGATCTGGGATCTTGCCGACGGGCGACTTCTGGATGTCATGATCCGTGGTCCAGAACTGACAGTTTCCGATGACAAGAGCATTGCGTTTGTATCGACGTATCAGCACGAAGTCATCGACCTGATGACCGGAAAGCCGATTCGTCAGATTCCCAGACCCCCCAAATGGCAGCATTCGCAAGTCTTTCACAGCGCAGACGGACGAACAACGGCAATTGCCAATTCCAACCCCTCGGGCGTCGTTATTCAGGGTGGAAGTTCCCGTTCAGAGACCATCTGGCACGAACCTGTGAACAATGGAAACTCCGTAACAGAACTGCAGTTTTCCAGCGACGACAGCGAGTTGTGGGCAGGTACAAGTCAGGGAACGATTCACTGTCGTAACTTGCACGATGCCAGCCAATCGATT
>CAIWEX010001259.1 GCA_903911795.1 uncultured Schlesneria sp. | reverse complement strand
CCCACCCCGATCAGGATAATGACATACTCCTGCGGGCCCATGTGGTCCCAGGCTCGAAACAGGAATTTCCTGTAATAGTGCAGGTGGTCGGTGATGATGGAAAACATGGCTGATCCAGAATTCGCGGCGGCAAATTGCCTGGTACTGCGTCATGGATTCGGGATTGGTCCATCAGCCGCTGGGCGCTAGCCCACGGTTCAAACCGGACGCTCGCGCGTTTCGGCTGATTGATTGCACCCGAAAATAAGTCGTAATGCAGCACTGGAGAACTCTACGTCAGAATCTGGGACTGGGCAAATGGCGAATATGGCTGGTTTGTTGCCAAGCGACTGCGGAAACGGATGGAGACCTTCGGTCGTCGGTTTCGGCGGGGTCGGGAGACCCGCGCCGATCGCGCGTAATTGCGCCGATCATGCACTTGCTCAACTTTTTGTTAAACTCGTTACAACCAGATTGTCGCGGTGGATGACTTCATCATAAGGGACTGTGCCGATCGTTCGTGTGATTTCGTCCTTGCGCTGACCGGCAATTGTCCGGGCGGCGACGGAATCGTAGTTCGACAAGCCTCGAGCAAACTCTTCGCCCGTTTTCTCGTCGACCAGAGACACCACTTCCCCTTTGGGAAATTCCCCTTCGACGCGGACGATACCTGCCGCCAGCAAAGATTTTCCCTGCTGCTCGACGGCGCGACGAGCTCCGTGGTCGAGAACAAATCGTCCCTTGGGTGGCATCGTGTAGCCGATCCATCGCTTCCAGGCGGATACGCCGTCTCCTTCGCCAAGAAAGAGCGTGCCGATATCGTCGCCGCGCATGATCTCGTTCAATACGTCGGGTCGTTTTCCGTTCGCGATAATGACATTCACGCCGACGGCGGTCGCGGTGTGGACCGCTTCTAACTTGGTTTTCATTCCCCCTGTCCCTCGGGAACTCTTGGAAGCACCCACGAGGTTCAAGAGTTCATCGTCGAACTTTTCGACGAGCGGCAGACGACGACTGTTCGGATCGGTCGGATCGCCTGTCAGCAGGCCATCGACGACTGACAGAATGACCAGAAGGTCAGCCTGAATCAGTCCTGCCACCATCGCGGCGAGTCGGTCGTTATCACCCAGCTTGATCTCTTCAGTGCTGACGGTGTCATTTTCATTGACGATCGGAATCACCGGAAATTCGGCGAGTGTTCGCAGAGTGTTGCGCACATTCAGATAGCGCGATCGCTGCTTGAAATCGTTCGCTGTCAGCAGAATCTGCGAGGCGTGATAACCGTGCGGCTGCAATGCCTTGTCGTAGATGTGGATCAGGTGCGCCTGGCCAGTCGCAGCCGCGGCCTGAAGGTGTGGCAGGTCTTTGGGACGTTGCTTCAAACCGAGCAATCCCATCCCAGCTCCAATCGCACCGCTGGACACCAGCACCAGTTTCCGGCCCGTCGCGCAGATCCCGTGGAGCTGTTCGGCTAGTGAGGCAATCCGTACCGAATCCAACTGGTCATCATCGGTCGACAGGACATTCGTACCGACTTTGACGACGATCGTTTTCGTCCGGTTCACGGTCTCATGGCGAAGTTGGGATGCGTTTTCGGTCATGGCAATGGCAAATCTTGATCCGTAACTGAAGCGGGTTTGATCCTGAATCTGTCGAAGATATAGACCGAGTCCTTTCGATGCTACCCCGAATCGAGCATTCATGGAGTCCGCCGATTGTTGCGGAGATTCGTGTCGATTCGTTAGCCTGTCGGGGTCGAGACCTGCAAAAGCGGCATTTGCCTCTGCGATTGTTCTACTCCTCCTGAATTCTGGGTTTCCAAGCATGTCTGTCCAACTGAGCGACTTTGCCAAGTCACTGACCGTCGAAACAGCGTTTAACGTCCTGGCCATCGCCAAGTCGTTGAAGGCTACTGGAAAAGATGTCGTTGAACTGGAAATCGGTGACAGCCCGTTTGACAGCACGGCATCCGCAAAATCGTCGGGTGTGGAAGCGATCCAGCAGAACAAGTCGCACTACTGTCCTTCCCCCGGCCTTCCTGAATTTCGCGAAGCGGCAGCCGCATTTGTGAAACACGAATTCGGCATTCCAGCTCAAGCTTCCAATATCGTCGTCGCACCCGGCGCCAAAGTCTTCGAACAATACTTCTGCGAAGCATTCCTGAATCCCGATGATGGTGTGCTGGTCTTCAGTCCTTATTTTCCCACGTATCTTCCCAACATCCTGCGCCGTAATGCCCGGCCAGTGCTGGCACCATTGAAGCAGTCGAATGGTTTCCGGCCCGAGATTTCGGCCATCGAAAACTTTTTGAAGACGGATCGCTCACCCAAGGCAATTTTCTTCAATTCGCCCCACAATCCGACCGGGGGTGTGATGACTCGCCAGGACCTGCGTGACGTCGCGGACCTGCTCCGCGGAACCAACGTTGCCGTCTTCAGCGACGAGCCGTATTGCCATATGGTCTGGAAGGGGACGCACGAGTCGTTGCTTTCGGAACCCGGCATGCTGGAAAGATCTGTGGCCGCGTACACGTTCAGCAAGAGTTATAGCATGAGTGGCTGGCGACTCGGTTTTTCTGTTGCATCGAATGAAGTTTCGGACGCGATCGGAAAGATGATCAATACGACCCTCTCCTGTACACCTCCACTGGTGCAACTGGCTGGTAAGGCGGCTCTCGAACGAGACACCACCGAACGCGATACCGTCATGCAGAAGTTCCGCAAGAAAGTCGAATTGCTGACCAGCGGCCTGAATCGACTGGATGGCTTCCATTCACTCGATCCGGCAGCGACGTTCTATGTCTTCCCGAATGTGGCACCGATCTGCAATCGCCTGGGGATCACCAGTCACGGTCTGGCTCTTTACCTGCTGGAAGGTGCTGACGACAAATTCGGCGTTGCCTGTCTGGGTGGGGAATGCTTCGGTGAAGCGGGCGGCGGATTTCTGCGGTTTAGCTGTGCGGAGCCCGATGATCGATTGCAGCAGGCCCTGGACTTCCTGCCGATTGGGATTTCGCGAACCGATCGCATTGCAGCGTACCTGGAGAAGAACCCGAAGTATCGATTGGCGACCCCGTATCCAGTCGCTTGAACGAAACTTATCGACGCCAATCACAGGGACGGCCTTTCGAGGCCGCCCCTCCTGGACCGCGAGGAAAATGACATGGGCCCTGCACCGATTTTCGCTGGCTTCGCCATTGTGTTTTTCGTGATCGCGGGCCTGTCGTTCATTTCGTTCGTGGTTTCACCGTTTGTCGCGAGGGCTAAAGGATACGCGCCGTACTTCTGGCTGTTTGCATCGGGTCCCATCGGGTTGATTGTGATCTGCTGCCTGCCGTCCGCAAAAAACGCGACGACACCTGAGCAGATGGAGTTGATGCAGGCGCGGGCGAACACGACGGGGGCAATCCTGACGGGTGTCGCGTTGTTTGTAGTCGGAATGTTGCTGGTTCCGGTTGTGCTGATAGGTTAGCCAATTCCAAGCGGACTCACGGAAATTATGATTCGCAAGTCTGTCCGCCGTGTGCTGATCGCCATTCTGGCGACCTATTGGATCTCGATGTACGTCGGGACACATGTTCCCAAGCTTCCAAGTGCGCTTGCCGAACACGCTGACAAGTTATTGCACTGCTGTGCCTACGGTGGCCTGGCATTTCTGCTGATCCTCGCGATTGGCAGCCGACGGCCAATCAGCTTTCGGCAATTGGTATTCGTCTGGTTCCTCGTCGCGGGATATGGAGTATTCGACGAGGTGACTCAGCCGCTGGTGGGTCGTCATGCAGATATTGTCGATTGGGTCGCAGACATTTTTGGAGCAGCGATTGGCTTACTGATCGGCTGGCCGATCGCCGCGCGTGGCGAATCGTGGCTCCGGCGAATTCTTCGGATGCCGAAACCTGCCAAAAGCGACTCGCATCCCGAAACATGAAAAACGAAGTCTGACATGGCGAAAAGTAAGCAGCGAAAGAAATCGGACGCCCGCGTTGAGAACTGGCTTGAACGCTATCGTCAGCAGAGAATCATTCTGCTGTGGCTCGGCAGCCTGGGGACGGCTTTGCTGGCCGTGCCGGTGTTGTACGTCACCTGGAATGTCATCTGGTTCGTGTTGTTGTTTGCCTTCAATGCCGTGATTCCATTGGCAAATCTTTCTATGGTGACCTGGGTCATCTGGGGATTGCTGTTTGTTGCCCATGCCACGGCGAATTGGCATCGCCTGGAAAATTTCAAATTCGAGTCCGAAGGAAAACTCGTTGCCGCGAGGTATGCGGCCTATGTCTCCGGAGTCAGCAGCTTGGCGCTGGTCGCGGGACCCGAGACCATGCATTCGTTTGTGAAGCTGATCTGCCTGATCCTGCTGATTGGCCCATCATTGGTCGCCCTCTCGATCAAACTTGCGCAGGCCGCAATTGCTGCTCATAGGATGGATGTTCCTCTGGTCGCGGCGGCATTGAAAGAACTGCTCGTCGCCGACCAGCGAGTGTTGCTGGACGACATGGTCTCCAAAATCCGCTCACCTCATCCGCCACAGTTGCTGCGAGAATTGCTGTTGATCGATGGAGTGATTCTGTTGACGTCTGGGGATCCATCACTGACCGTCACCGACAGCCTGCGCACCTCCGTTTCCGATGAGATTGAAGAGACCGAATAATTGTCCCACAGGCACCTGATGCAGTCATAATTCTGCACGGTCGGATAATTAGCTTGGGCGGGCAGATAAATCAGGCCCGCAAATCGTGAATTCTGGCAGGATGAACGAAACGATGTGGAATTCTGGAGTTGGATGGTGTTGTCGAAACGGGTCCGGTTTCGCTGCCGTGATCGTCCTGTTGACGCTGGCATCAGTGAGCGTTGCGGAGGATCGACCGAACATCGTGTTCATGCTTTCGGATGATCAGGGCTGGTCCGGGCTGTCGGTTCCGATGCATCCGGATTTTGCTGGTTCGAAAGGGGAGATTTATCGGACTCCCAATCTGGAAAAGCTGGCGGCTCAGGGGATGCGATTTTCCGCCGCTTATGCCCCCGCCCCCGTCTGTTCACCGACGCGTAGCAGTCTGCAGACCGGCAAGAGTCCTGCTCAATTGCACTGGACGAAAGCGGCACCTGCTGAGGAAGGACACAAGCTGCTCGAGCCGCGGATCATCAAGAGCCTACCTGCGAACGAAACGACGATTGCCGAACTGCTGCACGGAGCGGGGTATGCCACAGCGCACTATGGAAAATGGCACATCAGTGGTGGCGGGCCGGGGGCTCATGGTTACGACGAACACGACGGCGACACCGGAAATGAAAATGCATTTCAATTCAAAGATCCCAATCCGGTCGACATCTTCGGGATGGCGGATCGAGCGGCCACATTCATGGAGAAGAATTCGAAAGCGGGCAAACCCTTTTTCATTCAACTTTCGTGGAACGCGCTGCATGCGTCTGAAAACGCGATGAAAGCGACTCTGGCAAAGTACGAGCATCTGAACAAAGGGAATAACCCCAAGCAGGCGACAACGGCAGCGATCACAGAAGACCTCGATACGGGCGTCGGACGTGTGATGGATGCCATTGAACGTCTGGGATTGAGCAAGAACACCTTTGTCATTTACATGTCCGACAATGGTGCTGGCGGAGGCAGGCGAGCCGGGCTGAATGGTGGTAAGGGATCGGTCTGGGAGGGGGGAATTCGAGTCCCGCTGATCAT
>CAIWEX010001258.1 GCA_903911795.1 uncultured Schlesneria sp. | reverse complement strand
GTGCACAGGATTTCCTTTTTTTACGGCATTTCCCAGCCCTTCAAAGATGTTGATAGCAGTGGTCGGGAGACCCGCGCCGAACGTTGCCGGACCATAATTTCTATTCGTCGGCCATCCAACCGAGAGCCAGGTCGTCATCGTCCATTTCTGATGGCGGCTTCTTGGGGGCTTCCACCTTGGCGGGGCGAGCTGGTCGGCGGGATCGTGAATCGTCGGCGAGGCCTGCTTTCTCCAACAGGCTGATTGAGAACGGGTCGACTTCTTCCGGAGGAGGTGCATTCGGATCGGGCGTGTACTCGATTTCAAACGTGTGCTTGCCGAACGAAATCGCGTCGCCGGGCTGAGCGAACTTTTCGCCTTCGATCCGCACACCATTCACTTTGACGCCGTTGCTGCTGTTCAGGTCCTTCAGTCGCCAATATCCATTGACGAAGGCCATTTCGCAGTGCTTCGACGAAACGTTGGGAAAGTCCAGTTGGATATCACAACTGTGGCGTCGGCCGACAATCAACAGATTCTTGCGAAGAGGAATTGGGTCACCCCCGCCTGAAGGGATCAATGTGCCAAACATTTTCCGCCTGTTCTGAAAAGTCGCCAGCCGTGAGATGAACTTCAGAAAACAAGAACTGATACGGCAATTTCATTGAAAATTAATAGAAGGAAATCCGTCGGAATTCCATTTTATGGTATTTCGCGGGCATCAGTCGGTCAAACTTTGTCTGACCAGTTTGATCGTTTTTCGGAAAACCTGAGCTTCGTGTCCAATCGCGATTCACGGGAAGTTACTTTTCGGCGCAGTGGACTGTAAGATTCTCACCCAACGAATTCGGTTGATTCGTCCCACCTACAGAGGAGCAATTGCTGATGCCCAGACGATTTGTCGTTCAACTTTTTGCAGTTCCCGTATTGCTGGCAAGCGGTTTCTTTGCGCCAGCATTGGCCGCAGAGACCACCGACGGAAAGCTCTTTACTCAAGCCGCCGAAATCGCGCAGGCCGCCGGTCAGGTTGCTCCCGAAGCAAAGCCGGATGCGGTCAAGAATCCGCTTACCGAAGGTCCCGCTCCCGTCTGGATCTGGGGCGACAACCCGGACAAGAAATATTTCGTTCGCAAGACATTCAAGGGGACCGCTCAATTTGCTCGACTGCGAGCCACGTGCGACAACTCGATGACGTTGTATGTCAACGGAAAGAAAGTCGCCGCGAGCAGCAGTTGGGAGTCGCCCGTCGAAGTCGATGTCAAACAGCATCTGACCAACGGTGACAACACAATCGAAGCCGAAATCGTCAACGAAGGGGGAATCGCGGGATTCGTCGCCCGACTGGCTCTGATCGGTCGCGATGGCAACAACCGGTTTGTCGTGACGGACGATAGCTGGCAGGTTGCGGAAACTCGCGATGCCAAGCAGACCGTAGCGGCCAAAGTCGTCTCGAAACTCGACGGCCACCCCGGTGGCAAGCCTTTCCTCGGCGAAATCGACACTTCAACACCACGCGACCTGTTCAATCTGCTGCCGGGATTCCAAGTCGAACGACTATTCACGGTCCCCAAAGAAACACTCGGTTCATGGGTGAATATCACGACCGATCACAAGGGGCGAATGATCGTCAGCGATCAGGGAGACAAAGGGCTTTGCCGGATCACTCCATCACCGATTGGCAGCAAGGAACCGACAAAGGTCGAGTTGCTTGACGTGAAGATTGGCGATCGCCAGATCTCCGGCGCACAAGGACTGCTCTATGCGTTTGACTCGTTGTACGTCGTCTGCAACGGCGGCCCAGGAAGCGGACTTTATCGCTGCCGCGACACCGATGGCGACGATCAGTACGACAAGGTCGAAAAGCTGAAGGACATTCCCGGCGGTGGCGAACATGGGCCACACGCTGTCCGACTTTCTCCGGATGGAAAATCGCTGTATGTGATTTCCGGAAATCACACCAAGTTGCCGTTTGAAGTGAAGACCAATGCTCCACCACAGACGATGGGCGGTCCACGTGCCGAGCAACTTCGGGCAACTCTCCCCGAAGGGATGACTAGTCGAATTCCTGCGAACTGGGACGAAGATCTGCTGTTGCCGCGTCAATGGGATGGTGGAGGCCATGCTGTCGGAATTCTTGCTCCAGGTGGCTGGATCTGCAATATCGATCCCGACGGAAAGACCTGGCAGGTTGTCAGTATGGGGTACCGGAATCAGTTCGACTTTGCGTTCAATGCGGACGGCGAAATGTTCGCTTACGATGCCGACATGGAATGGGACTTTGGTTCACCTTGGTATCGTCCGACTCGAGTTGGACATGCGACAAGCGGCAGTGAGTTCGGCTGGCGCAGCGGAACGGGTAAATGGCCTGCTTATTACATTGACAGTGTTCCACCGGTCATCGATATCGGGCCCGGCTGTCCTGTCGGTGTCGAATTCGGTTATGGGACGAAATTCCCTGCCAAGTATCAGAAGGCCCTGTACATCTGCGACTGGACCTTCGGAACGATGTATGCCATCCACATGACTCCGTCAGGTGCGACGTATACGGCAACGAAGGAAGAATTCGTGTCGCGTACGCCATTGCCACTGACCGACTGCACCGTCGGAAAAGACGGGGCACTGTACTTCACGATCGGCGGTCGAGGGGCTCAGTCGGAACTCTTCCGCGTCACCTATGTCGGCACGGAAGATACAAAGCCTGTTGATCACAAAGACAGCCGAAATGCAGAGATGCGACAGCAGCGGTTGGCACTCGAAAAACTCCATGATCCTTCAACTGTCAGCGATTGTTCTCCTGCGACCATCAAGTTGCTGACAGCGGCTCTAGCGAGTCCTGACCGGGCCATTCGATATGCCGCACGGATCGGTCTGGAATTGCGTTCCGTCGATGCATGGAAGGACGCAGTGCTGACTTCGACCAACCCAGACGCTGTGATCACCGGATGCGTCGGCCTGGCTCGCCAGGGCGAACGCGATCTGTTGCCGGCGGTTCTTGGAGCCCTTGGTAAGGTTGATTTCCTCAAGCTGACCCAGGAACAACAGTTGGGGCTACTGCGTGCTTACCAGCTCGCTTTCATCCGTTTGGGAAATCCTGCGGACAGCGAAGTGGCTGCCCTGGGGCAGAAGTTTGCGGATCTGTTTCCACAGAAGTCCGATTTCATCAATCGCGAATTGTCGATCCTGATGATTCATCTGCAGTCGCCCGTGGCAGCGAAGAAGATCGTCCCTGTTCTCGCGGGTGAACGCATTGCCACGCAGGAACAGATTGGCGAATTGCTGAAACGGAACGCGGGCTATGGCGGTACGATTGCAGCGATGCTGGCCAATCAGCCAGACCTGCAGCAGTATCACTATGCATTCAGCTTGCGAAACCTGAAAGCAGGCTGGTCTGCGGACGATCGCAAAACCTACTTTGCCTGGTTTGATAAAGCTCGTGGCTGGTCCGGCGGGGCAAGTTACGGCAAGTTCCTGACCAACATCGACAAAGAGGCGTACGAGTCCATGCCAGAAGCGGATCGTATTCTGGTCGAAGCCTCAGGTGCCCGTAAGCCGTATAAGGCTCCGGAACTTCCGAAGCCTGCCGGGCCGGGTAAGGAATACACCCTGGACGAGTTGATCACGATGTCTTCGACGCAGATGAAGGGCCGCGACTTCAAGAACGGGCAGAAGATGTACGCAGCCGCACGCTGTGTCGTCTGTCATCGATTCGGTGGAGACGGCGGAGCAACTGGGCCAGATCTGACCCAGGCCGCAGGCCGCTTCAACTTCAAGGATGTTGCCGAAGCGATTATCGACCCGAGTAAGGTCGTCTCAGACCAGTACAAGACAACCCAGGTGGAAACCAAGAGCGGGAAGTCGTACACGGGCCGAGTGGTGTCTCTCTCCAACGATACGATCACTCTGCTGATCGATCCGGAAGACTCCACCAGGCTGGTGACTCTGAAGAAGACCGATATCGAAGAGCAACATCTTTCTCCGATATCGCTGATGCCCAAGGACCTGTTTAAGCAACTCAACGAGAACGAAGTTCTTGATCTGATGGCCTATTTGCTGTCACGTGGTAACCCCGGGGATGCCATGTTCCGCAAGTAGTATCACTTGATTGAAGTTTGCGTGAGTTACGGCTGGGGGCGGCATTTTGCCGCCCCCAGCATTTTCAGTGAGAATTGATTGTTACCATAAAGCTATCAGCCGGAACGCGCAAGAGTCCGGCTCTAACCTTATTTCAGGTTCCCAATGACTGACTCACAGATTCGCCGTGTTCGTGTCGTTGATTCTCATACGGGTGGCGAACCGACACGAGTTGTCATCGAAGGAGGCCCCGATCTGGGGCGAGGAACGATGGCGGAACGACGTTGTTTGTTTCGCGATACGTTCGATGATTTCCGCTCGGCCGTTGTGAATGAGCCTCGTGGTTCTGACGTGATCGTGGGTGCCTTGCTCTGCGAACCTGTTGATCCCGCAAACGCAGCAGGGGTGCTCTTTTTCAATAACATCGGCGCTCTCTGGATGTGCGGACATGGCACGATCGGCCTGGGAGTTACTCTCGGGCATCTCGGTCGTATCCAGGCAGGAACACATCGCCTGGAAACTGCTGTTGGCATCGTGACGTTTGACTACGACGGCGCGAATCAGGTCAGTCTGGAGAATGTCCCCAGCTATCGCTTTGCCCACGATGTCGCGGTGGATGTCGAAGGACTTGGGACGGTCACTGGTGACATTGCCTGGGGAGGGAACTGGTTCTTTCTAGTGGATACTCAGAACTCCAACAACGCTGCGTATCCAGACTTCTCAACCCGTTCTGATCGCAGCGGGCACCCTGTGGCGTTCGGGATTGCGGATGTCAGTCGCCTGACGAACCTCACTCAACGGATCCGGCAGGGACTGCAATCCCAGGGAATCACAGGAGCCGACGGGGGTGAGATCGACCATATTGAGTTGTTCGGCCCGGCGGGCAGCCCCGAAAACCACAGCCGGAATTTTGTCCTTTGTCCGGGTGGCGCCTATGATCGATCACCCTGTGGTACGGGAACGTCAGCAAAACTGGCCTGCCTGTTTGCCGATGGCAAATTGAAACCGGGGCAGGTCTGGCGACAGGAAAGTATTCTGGGAAGCGTTTTCGAAGGTTCAGTCCGGCTGGACGGCGATTCGTTGATTCCACGCGTGACTGGAACAGCCTTTGTGAATGCAGAAGCGACGTTGCTGCTAAATCCCAGTGACCCGTTCCAGATGGGAATTCGAGGATAAGAGGCTTTGTTCACGAACGTTCCGAAACGTTCGGAGTGGTGAGCACGGGAGATCGGTTTGTGTCGAAACGAGTGATCGTGATTGGTGGCGGCGTCATTGGAACGGCGTGTGCCTACTATCTTCAGCAGTCGGGGTGTGATGTCACGATTGTTGAGCAGAAATCGATCGGCAGTGGCGCGTCGCACGCGAACTGTGGATTTGTCTGTCCCAGCCATGTCCTTCCGCTGGCTGGTCCGGGGGTGATGGGGAAAACGCTGAAAGCGATGCTCAGCCCTAATTCTCCATTCTCGATCAAACCGCGCTTTGACCCGGCCCTCTGGAGTTGGCTGCTGCAGTTTGCCAGGCGGTGTAATACGCGCGATATGCTCGATGCGGGCCGCGCGATTCACGCACTGCTGACAGATTCGCGACAGCGGTATGCGGACTTGATTGCGACCGAGTCACTCGATGTGGAATGGCAGACACGCGGTCTGCTGTTTCCGTTTCTGACCCAACAAGCAATGGACCACTACGCTCATACGAACCATCTGTTGGGAGAACATTTCGGAGTTCATGCAGTCCGATATGACGGCGAGGCTGCAGCGAAACTGGAGCCAGCACTCAAGCCCGGGTTGGCCGGAGCCTGGCACTACGAAGGGGATGCCCATCTGCGGCCTGACAAGCTGATGTCAGCCTGGGGGACGTTATTGAAGTCTCGGGGCGTTGTCATCCACGAGAACTCGGAATTTCGCGGGTTTGAAACGTCTAATCGACAGGTGACGCACGTCGTCACCTCAACGGGTAAGCTGGCCGCCGATCAGTGTGTGATTGCGACGGGAGCCTGGACGCCGATGCTGAATCGCCAACTGCGGTGCAACATTGCGATCCAGCCTGGAAAGGGCTATTCGATGACGATGGCCCGACCGACAAATTGCCCGAAGACCCCGCTGATATTCGAAGAGCATCGCGTTGCAGTGACGCCAATGGATTCCGGATATCGCCTGGGTTCGATCATGGAATTTGCGGGCTACGATACGACAATTGCCCCGCGAAAAATGGAGATGTTGCGTGCGGGGGCCAGGCATTACCTGTTCGAACCGACCGCAGAACCGGTGCTTGAACAATGGTATGGCTGGCGCCCAATGACGCCCAACAGTCTGCCGATCATCGACCGGCCCCCTGCGTACGACAACGTGCTGGTCGCTGCCGGCCACAACATGCTCGGGCTCTCGATGGCCACAGGAACTGGTCGCCTCGTCGCAGATCTTTTGACCGACCAGCAACCGCAGATCGACCCTCGGCCCTACGCCGCATTACGACGTCTGTAGGTGACGTTGCTTCGCGGGGTAGCCCAGTTGTTTGTAACTCAGAGAACGACGAAGGGGGGAATTCCTTCGACATCAGGCTGTGCGTTTCAACCGATTTGTTTTTGAAACGCAGAGAGCGCGGAGGAC
>CAIWEX010001257.1 GCA_903911795.1 uncultured Schlesneria sp. | reverse complement strand
TATTCACGTTCCGTTTTGTGCACACCGCTGCTGATACTGCGACTTCACATTGAACGCAGGCCGCCATGACCTGATCGGGGACTATCTACGCTCGCTCCGTCGCGAGATCGAATCTGCCTGCCCGCAGACAGATCCCCCGATCGAACTCGACACGCTGTTCTTCGGTGGAGGTACGCCGACACATCCCTCGTGCGATCAATTGCGTGAGATGTTTCAGATCGTGAAGACGCGATTTCAACTGAGTGATGAAGCTGAAGTCAGTGTGGAAGCAAACCCGCTGGATCTGACCGACGAGAAAATCGCGCTACTCGCCGATTCGGGCGTCAACCGAATCAGCCTCGGGGTTCAGTCGTTCTCGCCCGATGCCCTGGTGCTTCTTGAACGAGACCACTCGACCGCCGATATCGATCATGTGATTCATCGATTGCGACAACGGTGCACGAATATCTCACTGGACCTGATTTTTGGCGTGCCTGGGCAGAGTCTTGAAGATTGGAAGCAGACATTACGCCAGGCAATCGATCAGGGGCCACAGCATATCTCAACGTATGGACTGACCTGGGAAACGGGAACCGCGTTCGGCACGCGGCGTGATCGCGGAGAACTGGTTCCGATCGATGAAGGACTCGAACGCGACCAGTATGCATTGGCAATTGAAGAGCTTGAACAAGCAGGTTTCGCACATTACGAGATCTCGAACTTTGCCAAGCCTGGCTTTCGCTGCCGCCACAACGAAGTCTATTGGGCAGGTGATGAATACTGGGCCTTCGGTCCCGGTGCCGCTCGCTATCTGAATGGACGTCGCGAAACAAACATTCGCAGCGTGTTGGGCTGGCTGGCCCGAATCGAACGAGGTGAGTCACCCGTTACGGATGCCGAAGAGCTGGAACCCGTTCATCGCGCCCGGGAGCTGCTGTTTCTGGGGTTGCGACGATGTGATGGAATCGACAGGACCGACTACTTTCGTCGCACCGGTCAGGAATTGAATACATTCGCCCAAATTGCGATCGCAGACAATGTGGCACGGGGCTGGCTGGAATCCACCGAGACTGGAATCCGCCTGACCCGCGAAGGCCGATTTGTCGCCGACCGGGTTGTTGCTGATTTCTTATAATTCGCGCAGCGTTTACCCCTTTACCTCGATTGCTCTGCTTGCCGAAGGCCCTTTTTTTCACTGATCCTTCGACCCTCTCGTTTTCTGTCGGTAAGATTCCAGCGGAAGCATTTTTGTCTCGACAACTCAAGATGGGAGTCCTCGATGTCTCGCGCTCTGTTTTCATGTCTGATGGCGTCAGCAGTATTGGGTTTGATGGTTGGCAGTGGCCTGGCGGACGATTCCGGGATCACCTTGAAAAAAGGGGATCGTATTGTTTTCCTGGGCGATTCCATAACTCAAGGTGGTGACAGCAACGACAAAGGTTATGTCCGTCTGATCCGTAAGACGTTGACTGAAAAGGCCGACCTGGGAATCGAAGTCATCGGTGCCGGTATCAGCGGGAACAAAGTCCCGGACTTGCAGCGAAGACTGGAAAAGGACGTCCTGTCCCGCAAGCCGACGATCGTCGTCATTTACATCGGAATCAACGATGTCTGGCACGGCGAAAACGACCCCGCGCGAGGAACACTGCCCGAAGCATTCGCGGCCGGCTTAAAGGATGTCATCGGCCGCTGCACGGAAGCGGGAGCGAAAGTTGTAATCTGTACCCCCACTGTGATTGGTGAAAAGAAAGACGGCGGCAACAAGCTCGATCAACGCCTCGACCAATACTCTGACATCAGCCGTAATCTGGCCAAGGAACTGAAACTGCCATTGTGTGATTTGCGAAAGTCATTTCTGGATCACTTGAAAGAACATAACGCCAAAAACGCCGAAAGCGGAATCCTGACCTCAGACCGCGTTCACTTGAATGACGCTGGAAATAAGTTCGTCGCGGATACGATGTTGAAGGTAATCGACCAGACAAAATGAGGAAACATCGCTGAATCGACCTGATCGGGATTGGACGGTTTCATAGACCGTCCGACCCAGTCGGAAACTTGCACCGCAAGATTCGGATGACAGTTGAATGACTCCGGCCGGCGTCTGTATCCGCGAAGTCCACAAAAGTCGAGCGTCCCGTGGCATGTCGGAGGATCAAACATAATCGATTCGGAAACTCTTGTTTGTCATGAACAGTACGGTGACATCCCCATCGGAACTGGCACCGTGCTCCATGGTTTCGCCTTCTGGAAACCAGACAAATGATCCAGGGCCATAGGTCCCCTTGTGAGTCACCAGCGTACCTTCCAGGACATACATGCCGTGCCCGCAGGGGTGGGTATGTGCTGGATTGATGATTCCGGCCGGATAACGGACGATGCGAATATCGGCCCCTGTCTGCGGATCGACATACAACATCTTCCGAAACAGCGCACAACCAAGCTTCTCGTTAAACCGCTCCTCCCAGGGTTGCTGATTCGTATCGATGGCATAGTAAGATTCAGGTGACACGGAATTTCCTTTTGTCAGGCGATGAAGAATCGAGGGTGTGGAGTCCGAGCGATCAAGACTGTGTGTAAGCCAGGTAACGAAAACGCTTACACATCGTTCAGCCTCGAATGGAGAGGCATTACCGGAGCCATACTCGTGAAAACTCTGCAAACGAGACCAAATTGATGCAATTCCTCCGACGAATCTGTGGTGTTCCAGAATCGATTTCTTATTTGCTTTTTGTAATCATCCTGCAGTCAGCATACGCAGACGAGGCTGCTGTTTCGGGTAATGCAACGATTCGTGCGCCTTATGGCGGTTCTGAGATCGTGATCAAAACCACCTCACGGCTGGCAGGTGCGATTGATTCTCTTCGTTGGAATGGGAAAGAGTTTATCGACAGTACCGACCACGGTCGGCAGCTTCAATCGGCAACGAGCTTTGATGCGGGGTCTCCGTTTACGGTCGAGACGTTTAATCCGACAGAGGCGGGGTCTGTCGATGACGGGGCAGGCGCGAAATCGTCGAGTCGGCTGCTGCACATGATTGCCAAAGAGAACTACCTGCAAACAACCAGTCAGATGGCGTTCTGGTTGTCGCCAACAGGAAATTCGGGCGGCAAACCTGCGAAGAACTCGACCGTGCTGTCAGACCATCTTGTGACAAAACGTGTTCGAATTGGTGATGGGAAACTGCCCAACGTTCTGACCTACGATGTCTGCTTCAGTCTGCCCGTTGGCGAGAAGCACCACTACGCGCAGTTCGAAGCACTCACTGGTTACATGCCTGCTGAGTTCTCGAAGTTCTGGAAATTCAATCCCGAGTCGATGGCCCTGGAACCGCTCGACGATGGACCGGGGGAACAGGCATTCCCAGTCGTTCTGGCAACGGAATCAGGATCGCATGCGATGGGGATTATCGCCCGTGACCCGACTCCCCGCGGCATGACAGGTCCGGGGTATGGACGCGTCCGGTTTCAGATCGAAGAGCACACGTCTGAACTCCAGTCAC
>CAIWEX010001256.1 GCA_903911795.1 uncultured Schlesneria sp. | reverse complement strand
GTTCCTCCGCCGGTTTCCGCCGCGATCTTCCAACGCTGTAAGACTCGCTCGGGAAGAGTTTCCATCTGAATCCATGTGACGCCGACGGCGGTGCATCGCAGGCATTGCTCAACGGTCCAGGCGGCATCGGCGATGGAATTGGGACGCAACAACAGGAGTGACTCCAGCGGAACTCCCCATCCTTGCAGGGAGGGCGAGTGGAATTCTCCGGTCGGGTCCACGACCGCCCAGGCAGGACGCTGTTGCAGTGCCGAACGGATTCCCTGCAGGGCCAGACTGCAGGCCCCCGCACCCGCGACAGGGACCAGCCATTCAACGAGGGAGCCACACTCCAGCCCCCCACCGGGAAGCAGTCGATCAAGAGCCGGGATTCCGGTCGACAGGCGAGGCCTAGTGTCGGACGGGACCAGACTGACAGCCCCTCGACAAAGCTGACGCAGCGATTGCAGAGTTTGAGCCCGATGATGATTTCCCGAAAGATCCAGTGTGTGTGTCATCGTATGAGAGCCGTCCGACAATCGCTCTTTTCAGATTGCAGTGAGTCAGTCAATTATGGTGTGCCACACCGGCTCTGCGTGGGGGGCAGCGCACCGACCGGGTGGCCGGGGCTGGAGCGTCTTCGCGAAGCCCCGGAAAACACGATCACGCACCAGTGGCGGGTGGCGCGATGGGTGGCGGGGGCGCACCGGCTCTGCGGAAGCCCCCGAGTCAGTCGAGTCAGTGCTCCCCGAGTCAGTGAACCATGTACAAGTTTTCAACCTGTGGAAAACGCATGTTTGATACAGATATGTGCGCAACGTCCCGCAACCCTCCGTGAAACGGAGCGATCACAACGAGCATTCAGCATGTAGGAAGGAGCGTCGATTACCCGCTGCCAGCTCGTACTGCGACGACTTTTCCGATGATCCGCAGATCGTCATCGGGGCCGACGGGGATTGGTTTGAAGTTCGGATTTTCGGGTAACAAAGAGACCTCGCCGCTGCGATAATGGAGCCGTTTGACGGTCGCTTCGTCATTCAGAAGGGCCACCACGATGTCACGATGGTCGGCCAGTGGCTGCTGTCGCACGATCACCACATCCCCTGAGGAGATCCCTGCATTGATCATACTTTGCCCTGACACTCTCAGTGCAAAATGACGTCCTGAACGGACCGTGCTCGCATCCACCAGCAATTCCCCCAGTAGATTCTCTTGAGCCATCAGCGGGTGTCCTGCCACGACTGTTCCGACGAGTGGAATGGTAACCAGGCCAATCAGAGATTCGTCGTTGGCCGAACGAATCACCGTTAAACTTCGCGATTTCCCTGCAACCCGGCTGACATATCCGTTCCGTTCCAGCCGTTCGACTTGCTTGAAGACACTGGCGACACCATGTTCCAGTTCTTCCGCCAGTTCACGCATCGTGGGAGACATCCCATGCCGCGAGATATACGTTTCTATCGCCAGCAGCAACCGCTTCTGCGGTTCCGTCAGCGTCTCGATAATGGGTCGACCCCGTCCTCGTTTTGCCATGATCGTATTGCATCACTGAAGGTGAAGATCGTCAATTCCGTTCTCACAAATTAAGGAGAACGGATGTATAATTACAGGAAACACACGAAAAAGCAATTCCAAAATCTGGAAGAACGAAATGTTGAATCCGGGGACTTCGCGAATCAACTCTGAGGGAAGTGGATGAAAGAGGGATTCACGCAAAGGCACGAAGAC
Source organism: uncultured Schlesneria sp. (assembly GCA_903911795.1). Taxonomy (GTDB): domain Bacteria; phylum Planctomycetota; class Planctomycetia; order Planctomycetales; family Planctomycetaceae; genus Schlesneria. Next base: position 3,535 of record CAIWEX010001256.1, on the reverse strand, counting down.
GTAAAGAAAAGATAGGAAGAGGTTGGGAAGAGGCTACACATGGAATGCTTGAACCCTTTGCGTCTTAGCGTCTTGAGCGCAGCGGGCGTGAGTTCATCCGATCAGCACCAAAGTTGAGCATCAGGCCGAGTCGCTTGTTGGCAGTCTCACGCTAAGACGCGGATGAAAGAGGGGCCCACGCAAAGGGGCGAAGACGCAAAGGGAGAAAGAGGTGGTTCTGTCAGATTCGTGAATTGACATCACACGTGACACTCGCGAATCGAATGGTGTAGCGATAGAATCCTTAAGGCCTGTCTCAGGTAATTCCACTCACGAATCGGGCTCATTCTGGAGAGGACGACATGCGATCTCTGTTTGTCAGTTGCCTGAGCATTTCGCTCGTTGGCGGATTCTTCCATCACAATTCGCAGGCCGATGACGCTCTGGCCGAGGCGATTCGCAAGATCGATGGGACTGTTGCCACTCCCGAAGAAAAAGAGTCTCTCGCCAATCAGGTTCGCGATGATCTGCGGACTCGCATGCAGCAAGCCAATGAGAAGAGTACTGCGGAATGGCAGGCGGTACGGACTCGCGATGACTGGGAACGTCTGCGCAGTGAAAAGATCGCTGCCATGCGAAAGGGATTGGGGACCTGGCCCGAACCTCCTGCCGAATTACGTACTGAAACGACGGGCGAAGTTGTCGGGAATGGCTTCCGCATCCGAAACACATTGTTCGAGTCACGTCCCGGCTGGTGGGTCTCGGCCAATCTGTACGTTCCCGAACCTGTGCGCGAATCCATGCCAGGCATCGTGATCTGTCACGCTCATCATACTCCCAAGCAGCATGGTGAGTTGCAGGACATGGGGATGACCTGGGCTCGCGCCGGGTGCTATGTCGTGGTTCTCGATCAGGTGGGACATGGCGAGCGGCGGCAGCACCCCTTTGAATCGGCTGCTGACTATTCAAAGCCGTATGGTGTCGGTCGCCAGGACTATTTCTTCCGCTACGACAGCGGATTCCAGCTTCAATTGATTGGTGAGAGTCTAGCGGGTTGGATGGCGTGGGATGTGATGCGTTGTGCCGATCTGTTGCTGAAACAGAAAGGGATCGATCCTCAGCGACTGATTCTACTCGGTTCGGTTGCAGGGGGTGGCGACCCCGCTGCCGTTGCCGGAGCCCTCGACGACCGATTTGCCGCCGTTGTCCCCTTCAATTTCGGGGGACCTCAACCGGAAACTCGATTCCCATTGCCAGACGATATTGAAAAGTCATTTCAGTACGCTGGCAGCGGCGGATGGGAATCGACTCGAAACCTGCTGCGGTCTGCAAACGGCGGGTTCCTGCCGTGGATGATCGTGGCAGGGATTTCTCCGCGTCGACTGGTGTATGGTCACGAATTCAGTTGGGACCAGGAGCGAGACCCTGTCTGGAAACGGCTTCAAACGGTGTATCGCCTGTATGAACATCCCGATCACCTGGCATTCACGCATGGTCGCGGCGAATTGAAAGATCAGCCCCCCGTGGCCACTCATTGCACTCATATCGGCCCTCCGCATCGCGTCAAAATTCACGAGGCGTTTGCCAAATGGTTTGGAATTGAAGTGACGCCCGAGACGGAGTATTCCGAACGAGTCTCCAGCGAACGGCTGCGTTGCTGGACACCGGAAGCCCGCCAGAAGTATCAGCCAAAATCGTTGGCTACAATCACGACCGAACTGGCGAATCAGCGGATCGCGCAGATCCATCATCTGAACAAGAACGCAGATCTCGAATTTCGTCGGCGCGAAATGCAGACGCGGTGGGAGGACTTGCTGGGACCTGTCACACCCGAACGATTGCAAAGTGCCAAGGTTCGCGACAGCGATTCCGTCGAGAGTCCCAGGGTACAGCGCTGGATGCTGACCTCGGAATCAGGTATTCGCATCCCCTGCCTGCTGTTAGAGCCTGAACAGACCGATCGCGACAAACCCGTTGTCCTGGCGATCTGTTCGCAGGGGAAGAATCGACTGCTGAAGGAACGAGCCAGCGATATCGCCGCGCTGTTAAAGAAGGGGGCAACGGTCTGCCTGATCGATCCGCGCGGGTTAGGAGAATCGAAACTGGGTGACAGCCACACACGACGCAGTTCCGCGACCTCACATTCCTCGACAGCCTTAATGCTCGGTCGTCCCTTGCTCGGGGAACAGTTGCGTGATGTTCGCATGGTTCTGACGTGGCTGCGCCGCCGACCGAATGTCGGCTTTCGACCCCTGGCCATCTGGGGCGAATCTCTGACGCCAGCCAACCCTGATTCAGCCCCATTCCGGACACCGCGCGATGACGATCAGGCGTTGCCGACTGTCTCGGAGCCGAAAGCCCCGCTACTGGCAATCCTCACAGGCCTGTTTGAAGAGGATCTCGATTCGATCTACACAGCGGGATGTCTCGTCAGTTGGCGTTCACTGTTATCGAGCCACCTTGTTCTGACCGCTCACGATGTCCTGGTCCCAGGTGCCCTCACGGCTGGCGATGTGTCTGACATGGTCTCGGTACTCCCCAAAGAGACACGCATCCGAATGGAAGCGTCAGTCGATGGCTGGAACCGAATCGCCACTGGAGATGTGCTACGTTCAATGCGAGATGCAAACCCATCGTTGTCGCTTGACCCGGAACGCCGAGGCCCCGGAGGACTTGTGCTTGAGTCGGAGTAACTTTCCTGGTGATGCTGTGGTCCCCGAGATTCCGAGTTGCTCGCACTCATCAACGCTACGCGCCGGATCGTCACCGACGCGTCGAGTCGAGCGGCCAATATGATCCATGAGGCAGTCCTGTTCGCGGATTAGCGACGTCGAGAGACTACTTCGCAACGGCAACACCGGGGGTCTTGGTATGCGCGTGCTGCGGGAAGTCGAAGGTCAACACGAGCGGTTCTGTTCCCGTGTTCTCGATTTCCACACCGCCGTTCGCAAGCGCCGCCTGAGTGATGAATCCGATCTCGGGATAGATCTCGCCGAGAATCATATTCTGGTGATAGCGCACTTCGAGCTTTCCAACGCGGCCGCTTCCGCCGTTCGTGTGGAATAGCGCGGGGCACTCGGGGTGGAAGTTCGTCTTAGCGCCAGGCTGCACGGTGAGACGGAGAATCGAGCACTTCTGGTCGCCGAGGAAATCGCCGTAAACGATCCACTTTGCGTCGACCCCGGGGCCTTGAAACTCTTCGGCCGCGATTGCCGGACGCGAATTCTTCAGGACGAAGTTCGGGTCCTGGTTGGCTGCGAAGTCGAACTTTTCAACCAGATATTCCCAGTCTTGGTGCCGGGCCTTGGGATAGTCTACTTCCCGGCAAGCGTAAAACGCATCCGCTGCGCCGATACGTCCGTCAAGCGTCAGGTCCTCGGCCAGGAAGTGCTCATCCATCGTGACGTGCAGCTCGTGCGTGCAAAGGTTCGTCGGTGAGTGCAGCACACCATTCGGCATCACGAAGCCGTTATCAATTTGCATCATCACGTGCGGTGACAAGTGACGAACCCCGTTATACTCGCCCTTTCCGAAACGTTTCATGCAGGCGCGGAAC
>CAIWEX010001255.1 GCA_903911795.1 uncultured Schlesneria sp. | reverse complement strand
TTATTCCCACGCTGGCGGTCTCGGTGGCTGGTCTCCAGGCCAAGCCACAGGCGGCGGAAAAAGTCTTTTTGCCATCCGCATTGACCGCAGTTACATTCTCGAGCGAGGGAAACCTCGAACAACATTCCCACCTCTTGATGCACGGCGCGAGCAAGAAAGAAGACATCGAAGACAGGCCTACTTTGGCGACGCTGATTGAAGCTTCCAAAAAGGGACCTGATTTTCTCGTCACAACCGTGGACTGGGAGAGCGTTGGAGAAGAGAAGTAGAAGGTATCGATACCAGTCACCAACTTTTGTACAGCCAAGGACAACAAACGGTATGCAGCGATCATTCAGATTACTCGCAGTTTTGCTCGTGATCATGCAGGCAGGTTGCGATTCCAAACAAGCCAATGAGGTAACAGGAACTCCGGCGGAACGGATCGCAATCGTCACCAAAATCATCTCCGGCAATACACCAATGTCGAGCGAGTTGCTCGACGCCCACTTTGTGCAAGACGTGACAGGTGCTGGTGAAATCGGGCCACCGGATGTCAAATCTTTCGGCATGCTGGCGGTTGCGCCTGCTGACCTACCAGCGTGGAAGGCAATTCTTGCTCCACTTGAAGCACATAACGCACCAACAGCCTATGCCGCACCAAAACAAGCGTGTCCATGGTGGCTCACTGCCGCCGAATTCGCAAAGCTTGAAATGTACAGCCCGAAGTCGCTCACCGGACGAGTCAAGGGTTGGATCGGAGTCGCTCCCGATGGGCGGATTTTCACCTATACGTACAGCATGTAAGGCATCATTTGTCCGACTACAACGTCGCTGTTTGCCGAAGTACCGATCAGCAAGGCCTTCGCGGAGGAACGGGCGAAATTGCAGCCAACTCGACGCGACTCATGTTTGTTCGAGATTTAAAAACGGAGATTCCAGCAATGAAGACTTGGTCAATGATTCTGTGTGCGGGCCTGATCGTCACAACGGCTGTTGCGGCCGAGCCCAAACAATCGCCGCGTGAAGTATTTGTCGCCTATTTTCAGGCGATGAGCCTCCGCCAGGAGGATGTCGCAGAGGAACTCAAGGCGGCTGAATCAACGGACACGCTGCACATGATTATTGATAAACTGAACATCCCGGAACGCCTTCAGCCATTTTACGAGTTTTCGACGTCCAACCGGGCTCTGGTTGTCGCCAAGCCCTTTACAATTCTGGCGTCTGTGCTGGACAGCGACGAAGTCATCTATGCCGAGCTTCTTAAGCAGGATGGCGAATGGCGAATTCGGAATCTCAACCGAACCAGCCCTGAAAATGCATCGTGGTTGATGAGCGGTTTTCAGATCCATCCAGATGTCCGTCTGGACATTTCAACCAGCGCCCTCGTTGGCGAGTGGTGGTACCCGTGTGACTCATCCGTCGTCCTGAAAGAGGACGGAACCGGCACAGAATTGATCGTTGGACCCGGCGGGCCTGATCCCAAGCAGAAGCCGGAGCGGTTCACGTGGAAGGTCAAGGGGACGACATTGAGTCTGCGCTTTGCTGACCGGGAAGAGCAACTCGTGATCACCTCGATCGACCATACTCGAGTCAGTTTCAGGGCTCCCAACAAGTCGTCGCGAAGTGGCTGGACGCGGAAGGAAGATCTGCCCGATTGACGTCTTTCAGAGTCAAACTGGACTACGTCCGATTACTTCGCACGAACAGGGATCTGGACTTCCGAAAATTGCTTCTTCTCGGCGATGAATGGGCTGTTGTAGCCAAGTACGCGAAGTGGCCCGGTTACTTCATAGGCATCACGATGAGCCTGCAGCCACGCTTCCAGGCGCCGCCGGGCATCGGCAACGCGTTCCTTGTTGGCACTCCCTCGAATACCGATGCTGATGGCCATGTGTGCGGGCGAGTCCATCACCTGGACTTTGCCCGCAGTACCGACCCGGCCTTGCTGAGTACTGCGATACATGAAAGACATCGCAGTTTTCTTCGTAGCATTCCCATCTGCTGCATAAGTCAATTCGACTGGAGCAGTCATGGCGATGTCGCGTTCCTTGATGTGATTGAAGAGCGTCAGAAACGCGGTTCCTTCCAGGAGCGTCATGTCCGTTCTAGCGAGGCGATACGTGGGGTACTGCTGTAAGCGGATTTCTCCGACCGGTGCCGGTTCAGGAAACCCTTCCGGAATTGGAGATTCTTCTTCAATTTCGAACCGCAGAATATCGCGAGCTTCCATCAACGCGGCTCGCCATTCTTTGGACAGCTTACGCGGGTCGGTGGTCTTGGTCTGTTCTACTCGCCGAAAGATTTCTTCGACAAACACATTGGCCGGCATCGCTTTCAAGACTTTGCCCGCAGCCGATCGACAAACCGCAATCTCCTTCTCGGAATCGCGAAGAGAGTCCACAGCTTGTATCGCTGCGTCAAGCTGTGCGGCAGCATTGGTTCGTGACAACTTCAGATCCTCTGCTTCAGATTTCTGAATGAGTTGTGAGGAAACGAATGCGAGATAAACAACTGTCATCACAAAAAAACGAAATCCATTTCTCATGCTTGATCCTCAAGAATACTTGCCCCAGAAATTTGGTGATGGCAGGCAAGATCGAGTTGTAACACATTGATCAATTGACGGTAGCCGAATGTGGAAGTCATTCGCGCGAAACGTGATATTCCGCCGGAACGGCGAATGTATCGAGGAGACGGCCCCGTTTCCCTTGCCAGATTCACATCGAGATCCAAAGTCCGACCACGAATGAGGCGATGTTTGCGGCCACGATGGCGGCCATGTCCCGCAGCGCAGCAGTACGGCGGGACGGAATCGGAAACGCCGCTCGAAAGAGCAGGCATTCTGCAAGGGGGGCAAACGTCTCGGCGACGGCAAGATATGCCGTGTATCCCCATCGGGCACCAACCACCCACGGAAGAACCAGAATGACGATCGGGTATGTACAGGCGGTTAACCAGCAGCCAGCAATCAGACGTCTGTCCCGTGGATGACTCGGTGACAGGCCAAGCCATAGAATTGGGATTTCAATTGCGATTGTCAGCAGATATCCACCCGGAAGAAATGCCCATAGTTCCTCGGCCGTCAGTTCCATTGTAGTTCTCCGGAAAGTGGGGCCTTCTCAGAGCGACCGCAGCAGGAAGGGGATTTCCATCAGGACGTGCAGGATCGCGACCGTAAAGTAGACGTCGCGAGTCCATACGTAGTCCTTCAGGAACGAAGCCCACAGGAGCACGACCACAACGGCACCGAGTGCGACAATGGTCGACACCAGTCGCCGCCAGAAGGGTGAGCGGCGTGACAGCGGAACATCGACCATACGCCAGATGGAATTTTGTCGACTCGTGAGTGGAATCACCACGATCCAGATCAGGTAATGCAACAGCTCCAGAAAAACGTGAGCCGCGACGAGAAAATGTGTCGAGATTCCCGGAATCACTCCGGCTCCTGCATGATGCGTGATCTGCCACGTCAGAAGATCGTGTCCGGAAATGTCAGGTCCCGTTGCCCAGTAAGCCGCCATCACACACAGACAGACAGGGATGAGCGGCAATCCCCAGCGAAATGACTTCCACCAGACCAAAGAATGTCGCTGAAGTTCTCGATCAAGGAAGGCGAGTGCCAGCAACGGATGCAGGTAGACCAGTGCCAGACTCCAGGCCAGCGGCAACAACCAGTTAGCGGCAATCAGTCCCAAGCCGATCGGAATCAGAAACGGCCAATCGCGGCGTGGATTCTGCCAGCGGCGAAGGTGAGCCAACCCGATGATCCAGAGAGTGAGCAACGAATTCCAGACGGCAATCAGCACCAGGCCGAGGTCCGAATTGGTTCCGGCGAGCCCGGGAAGTGCGACAAACATCCCGGTGAGAAATAAAGAGCCAGCGAGTCCCAACGAGAAATAAGGAGCCAAGCCCCCCCAGCGTGCGGGCATGCGAGTCAGAAAATAGCGTGCTTCCATCCAATTGTGCGGACCTGCAAATAGATATACAGCAGCAATGGAAACGCTGATTGGAGCCATGACTGCGATGGTCGCACAGCCGACAATGATGACAGTCGGAACCGCCATCAGTACGAGCGATGGAGATTCCGTTGCGATGGCATGAGTCGATTCGTCGTGTCGCGCGAGTCCAGACATCCCAGTCCTCTCCATGGTCGCATCGCAGAACGATGTTGCGGGCTGAACTTAATTTCCTTTCGGCAGGACCAGGATCACTTCGTGCCCTTCATTCTGGACTTCAATGACGATCCGCTGTTTAGGATTGGATGGAACTGGAGCGATGACTTTCGCAGGGGAAAAGAAATTCATCAGAAGCACCAGCGAGACAAGCAGGATGCAAACGATCAGGCCAGCCACTCCCTTTTTCCAATGCGGATTCGTTTTACCGACAAACATGAGGCTGATGGCGAAGGCTGTCAACAACAGCCCCGCAATGATCGTTCGGAAAGTGTTGAAATCTTTCGGATCTTGCACTTTGTGCGATGCATCATTCAATTCGGGGAGCAGACTGCTGGGAATAACGATCTTCGCCACCACGTTCGGGTCATTGTCGTCAACAATACCCTCCACAACCTGCACTGGTGCCATCAGGGGAGGCTTCGGCAGGGGACGGCGTCCCGGTGGCACATCGCCGTGCGCGGCACTCGTTAAACTGATCAGCACAGCCAACGACCAAATCGCCTGCATTCGTGACATGAGAATTCCTTTCAACGGGATCGAACGGAATCGTCAATCACCGACAAGTTCCGAAATACTGAAATATCAATCTTTTGCGAGATGAATCGCGCGCTTCCATCGCCGAGCACGAAGAACGCACCACCAGAATGCAGGCTTCCAAAACCGGTCGTCGGTTCGCGCAAAGGCATTCCGATATTGATTCGCATACTCGCATCGGCCAGGGCCATCGCCAACCCCTGAGTACGCGTACAATCGGGGACACCCAGCCACGTTCCAAATCCGACAGCACTGGCAGAGCTGTCCATTGGGGAATATCGCTCACCAAGCATGAACGTGTTACTCGTCCCATCGACGACGTCTCGTGGTATGACATGACTGTTCTGACCAAAAAATCCGCCAAAATTCTTTTGATCGCAATACTGATTCTCCACAGATCGATTCGTTCCAAACTGGCCCAGACTTCCTGCGTTGGCGAGCGGTATACTCGATGTTGGTATACCAGCCGCGTTGTACTGAATGCCGCCGGATTCCAGTTGCAGGTATCCGGCGTTGCCGAAGTAGCTGGAAATGGGAAGTCGACTTTGCCAATCCTCCGTCGCAGCACTGACATTTCTGTCGACGACCTTGGTGTTGACCACCATCGCGTGCGGAACTGTTTCAGACCCAGGATTCGATGGGCAACTGAGTATTGACCATCGCCGGTCAAATTCAGGAATCTCTGGAAGACCGTGAATCCCGGCAGCGAGATGCGGTTCAATCCGGGCGTACAGATCTGCAGCGTTCAGTTGCGGCAGGATTTTGAGATTCCAGCCCCAGCCTGGATAGATTCCCTCAGAGCTGACGTCAAAACCCGCAGGGAAACACTCGTAAACGTCGACATAATTCGACATCGCGAGTCCGATCTGATTGAGATTCCGTTTGCACTCGCTTCGCCGCGCAGCCTCACGGGCTTGTTGCATAAACGGCAGGAAGATCGTGGCGTTCAGCAAGATCACGCTGAATACGAGTAGTACCTCAAGTCGCGTCAAACCTCGAGAGATTTGCGTCAGCGAAGGGAATCGCCTGTTCACGCGATTCCTGGCCCTCAGCACGAACATCTGATTTCCTTTCGTTCCTGTCGAAGATTGTCATTCCGTTGGAATCAGAATCGATCTGCTTTCAATTTATTCGTCGAGCCACGATGCTTCACCTGCGAACTTAACCTTGGCGTGAACGAAAACTCTGCTTGAGGCGATAGATCGGGTTTCCCGGCAATAACGAAAACGAGCGGAAGAGCGGACCTTGCCTCTGAGTGCATTAGGAACAAACTCATCGGGATCGCCATCGTTGAGACTACCCGTCCGCACTCCTGTCGACCAGTGCAACCGGCGGTTGGGTGGCGGGGGCGCACTGGCTTTGCAGAAGCCCCCGAAATGGAACGCATTTGAACGGGGGCTTCCCCAAAGCGGGTGCGCTCCCCGCCACCCCGTCGTCACCCCGTCATGCTGGACTCATGGTTCGAAGCGAGTTCGACACAAAAGTAGGGTGGGACCAGCTCGCTTCGAGCGCAGGCCCACCAAAAGCAAATGTCGAGAAACGATGGTGTGCCGGCGCGGCGAAGCGCCACTTGTCCCACCGTACATCCTCCCCAGCTTCAAATAGGCATTGGCCCTGCGGGCGGAACTCGATCCGAACAAATCGCAGTAATCCTTGTCGATTTGGTGCAGCTTTGCGAGAATCCGCCTGCCAGGAAACGGGTTTGCGAACTGGGCCCGTGAATTGGACGACGGAATTGATTTGATCCAACAGGAAGGATGCCTAGACATGTCTCGGCTTGTAGTACGCGCCGCTTTCGCGGTTGTTTGTAGCGCCGTTCTCTGGACTTGCGGTTGTTCAACCTCCAGTACGCCACCCGGCAAGTCAGGTACAACAACCGGCGAAAAGGGGACAACGGACAGTTCCAAGACCGGTCCTGAAACAAGCTCCACGACCCAATCGGGGCAGGATGTCAACGCCGCTGGTAAAGAGACTGTCGCGGCACGACCGGGCTACTGGGAAGACTATAAGGATGTCCCCAAATACGAAATCATGACCGAAGTCAACGGGATCAAGATTCCTCGACTGAAGTCGGCGGGCCAGAGTTTGAACCTGACCGGCAAGATCCCGGCGGATGTCGGCAATAAACATGCTGCTGACAAGGCCAGTGAACCAACCTCCGGTGATACCCTGACAGTCCGGTTTCCTTCCGAGCCGAAGGTATTGAATCCAATTACGGAATCTTCTGCCGTTCAGACGTACATCGGCGTCTATTTCCATGAAGGTCTCGCTCGACAGAATCCGGAAACCTTCGAATACGAGCCGCACATGGCTTCGAAGTGGGTGATCGAAGATTCCGTCAAGCTTTCCGCAGACTATCCGGGGCTGGAACGTCGCGTCGCACGGGAAGGGGCTGCGCCCGCCACCAGCCTGGAAATCGAATATACGATGCCTGTTGCCGAAGAGGGAAAGACGGCGGCTGCGCCACCAGTTGTCACCGTCGCCACATCCGACAAAAGTGGCAGTCCGCTGGATGGGGTCTGGGTGGGAGTTTACCCGATTGGCAAGATCGAGGGGGCTGCCACCATGGGCTATCACTTCTGGAGTGAAAAGGGAGGCAAGGTCCAGATCTCGTCCCTTCCTTCTGGGAAATACACAGCCAAGGTGGGGTCTGAGGTCTACGGCAAGGCTCAGCGGCAGGCGGATGGCTCGCTCGTCGTGACACCTGCGACGAAGGAAAACCCGCTGAATGCCACTCTCAAGGGCGAACCCAGCCTGACATTGAAGGCTGAAGACTTCACCGATGTTCATGAACAGACGTACTACACCTACTACCTGCGCGACGATGTGACCTGGTCCGACGGGACCCCGTTTACCACGAAAGATATCGAGTTCGGTTATACGTTGTTGAACAGTCCGTCGGTCGATGGAGACCACATCCGGACCTACTACGCGGATCTGATCGAATGCAAAGCACTCAGCCCGCTCGTCGTTCGCATGCGTTATCGGCAGCAGTACTTCAAGGCGTTTGAATTCACTTACGGAATCACACTGTTTACGCCTCCCTTCCATTACTTCGAGAAGATCTTCAAGGAGCAGGGACGTGAACTGACACTGACGCCACTGACACCTGATGCGGAACAAGCAGAAAAGAAAATCAGTGCTCATGGGGCCGAATTCGGAAAGTTCTTTAACACCGATTCTCGTTACAACCGTAGTCCGATGGGGACCGGGCAGTACATCGTCGACAAATGGGAAAGCAAGGATCGTGTGGAACTGGTCCGTAATCCCAACTACTGGAACAAGAAGCTGGCAGGGCACGTCGACAAGATCATCGTGAAGTTCATTCCTGACCAGGTCACAGCGATGAAAGCCCTGAAAGCGGGCGAAATCGACTTCTTCTACGACATGTCTCCGGAACAGTACTTCGAAGACTGGAAGCAGTACGACTCGCCCCGTAAGGATGACTTCGTGCTGGCTTCGTGGTATTCCCCGATGTTCAGTTATTTCGGCTGGAACTTTCTCGCCCCGCAATTTCAGGATCGTCGAGTCCGTATCGCACTGGCAATGTTGATGGACCGACAGGACTTCGTCGATACCAAGCTGCATGGTGCCGGCGTTGTCGTATCGGGAACCCAGTATTACTTTGGTCCCGGATATGATCGCGAAGTGGCGCCGATCGGATATGACCCGGAAACGGCTCGCGAACTCCTGTCCGATGCGGGCTGGATCGATACCGACAATGACGGAATCCTGGACAAGGACGGAAAGAAATTTGAAGTCGTCCTGCGACTGGCTCAGGGACGTGCGATTAACGTCGCCCGCTGCGAAGTGCTGCAGAAGAACCTGAAATCTGTCGGGATCGATCTGCAGATCCAGCAACTGGAATGGGCTTCGTTCATTGAAAAAGTTCGTGCCAAGGAATGCGACGTCATCACGCTCAGTTGGGCAACACCTGTTGAAAGTGACCCGTTCCAGATCTGGCACAGTTCGCAGGCTGGACGCAGCAAACGTGGCAGTAATACCATTTCGTATGCCAATCCTCAGGCCGATTCGCTGATCGAAATGTTGCGAGTCACGCTGGATGAAAACAAACGGAAACGGATCCACCAGTCGTTCCATCGACTGATCGACAGCGAACAGCCGTATATGTTCTTGTGGATCCCGAAAGAGTTTGGCGTTTATCACAAGCGATTCCGCAACGTGAAGTGGTATCGCCTGCGACCGGGATTTGATCTCTCTGAATGGTATGTCCCCAAGGACGAGCAATTGCACTGACCGGTTTACTCGCCCGGATGCATTCCAATTCAACTGAGGTCTTGTTACTGACGGGGTCGCATGGCACGTTATCTGATCAAACGCCTGTTGTTGATGTTTCCGACATTGTTCGGAATTCTGGTCGTGTCGTTTTTTGTGATTCGACTCGCCCCAGGCGATCCCGCGTCCCAGAAATTTGGTGGCGTTGGCCAGGCGACCGCCGGAGTGAATGCCGAGCGAGGAACCGAAGCGGCAGAAAAGCAGTTTCGGGCACGTTGGGGATTTGATCGCCCGTTGATTGTTCAGTTCGGGTTGTTTCTGAAGCGCCTGGCGACGGGTGACATGGTCAGCTTTCAGACGAATCAACCGATCTGGGGTGAGCTGTGGGCGGCACTCAAGGTGACGATGCTGCTCAACCTGATCGTCTTCGTTCTGATTTATGTCGCCGCGGTTCCATTAGGGATCTTCAGCGCCGCTTACTCCAATTCGCCACTGGACCGGTTTACCACGCTGGTGCTGTTCATTCTGTACAGCCTTCCATCGTTCTGGGTGGCTGAGATCCTGCGGATGTGGTTCATGGGAACCCTTCCCATTATGGGGCTGAGATCGCAGAACTTTGCTGAAATGTCGACTTTCGAGCAACTCAACGACTATTTGAAGCACATCGTGCTGCCGGTGATCTGCCTGACCTACGGGGGGCTGGCCTACGTCAGTCGGCAGATGCGAGCCGGGATGCTGGAGGTCATTCGGCAGGACTACATTCGCACGGCAGAAGCCAAAGGGGCGAGAAAATCACGCGTCATTCTGGTGCATGCCCTGCGAAACAGCCTGTTTCCAATCATCACTCTGCTGGCATCACTGCTGCCGTTTCTGGTCGGTGGCAGTGTCATTATCGAAGTCGTTTTTAATATCCACGGAATGGGACTGCTGTCGTACGAAGCTGTCTTGCGACGCGAATACGACATGGTGATGACAACGCTGATGCTGTCAGCAATCCTGACACTGGCCGGGATTCTGGTGTCAGACATCCTGTACGTGGTCGTGAACCCACGCGTGACGTTTGAAGATTCGTAACGTTACGTTGCGAAGAAGACCTTTTCGGCCGATTTGCGCAGCAGCCACTGGCGATCATCGGCCGAGATGAAGTCGAGGTGATCCCGGACGAGACTGATGGACGCCTTGTAGTTGTTATTCCCCTGCACCTGATAGGGCGCATCGCTGGCCCACATCAGACGCTGGGGGCCGAACGTGTCGTACAGCTTCCGGATCATCGGAATCAGTTCCAGATGCGGCGGCTTTTTCTGTCCCAAGGCATAAAACGCCGAGATCTTGACGCTGGTCCGCTTGTGTCGAGCCAGTCGCGTCAGCAGCTTGATCTGTTCGTCGCGCATCTGTCCGTCGACACCAATCCTGGCAAAATGGTCGATGACGACCGGGGTATCCGGATACTTCTCGCACATCGCATCGATCCCCGGCAATTGCTCAGGATTGACGAGGCAGCACATCGCCTGTCGAGTTTCGGCACCGGTCTTCCACATCTCATGCATACCCGTTCCATCGAGCCATTTCTCCGGCTGCTCTTTGCGGATGAACGGCGTGATTCGAAAACCGGTGACACCCTGCGGCAACAGTTTTTTCATGGCCGCACCAGGTCCAGCCGCCTGGTCATCGACCATGCCGACGATTCGAAATCGCTTCGGGTGCCGACGGACGGCATCGACAAGATACGAGTTGTCAAACAGGTGATAGACCGAATGTTGGATCAGGACGACTCGTTCTACCCCTTCCGGTCGGGCAATGGCCATCAGTTCATCATCGGTAAAGCTTGGCGGATTCAGATCCTTGACGGTCTGACCGGCGACGAGTGGAAACTTGTCAACTTCGCCCGGCCAGATATGTGAATGAGCATCAATCCATGATCCCTCGTCGGCTGCGCTGGTGGAAGTCGCTGCTGCGGCAATCGTACCAACGGCCAGGGAACCGGCTTTCAGGGCATCACGCCGAGTCATGGGAGCGGACTCAATCATGGAAACTCCTTCAAATGGTGCGCCAGTATAAGCGATTACAGTATAAGCGATTACCAGTGATGACTACTACGTGTCGGTAGCGTTGATCGTCTTCGTAATGGCGTTGATCTTGGGTAAGCAATTTACCAGATTGGCCTTAACAAAAACGACCGTCCGAGCCAGAAACAAGGGGTTATTCCGATCAATCCCACTGGCAAGGAGGCTGCCAATTTCCACAACTGCCCCCGCTTCCCATAGTGGCAAGGATGCCGGAAATGGTTCGTACGACAGGAACAACCGTTGCCGATGTCTTACCGGAAATGCCCGCGCACGGCCGCAGAACGTGCGCTCTGGTGCGCTTTCGGGAAAACCATCTGCAGGGGCGGGAAAAGAAGAAACCGCCGAGAAAACAAGGGTTTTCGCAGCGGTTCAAGGCAATTTAACGGAGAGGGGGGGATTCGAACCCCCGGTAGGGTTTGACCCCCACGCCGCTTTAGCAAAGCGGTGCTATCGGCCACTCAGCCACCTCTCCGGGTCCTGTTGGACGCAGCACATTTATAGCCGGGATGCTGACGAAAGCAAGCCTGACTGGACGGATTCGCCCACTGCGTCGTTCTCTGCGAATTTCTGCCGATTTCCCCCATGACTGTCGTTCGCGCCTTCTCCGTCGATGGCTATGATCGGCTGGCGACTCGTTGTAACGTCTTTTGGCCGTACAGGATGGTTCGCTTCATGAACGAAGCTGCATTGCACGAACTTCTCTCTGGTCGCCGCCGTGATGTTTCGGCGCGCGCCTTGCGCGCGATCCTGACGGTCGGGTCGTGGGGATATTCGGCGGTGATGGGGCTGCGTAACGCTGCTTACAACCGAAACTGGTTGACCGTCCACAAAGCGCCGGCCCCGGTCATCAGCCTGGGGAATATCACGACAGGTGGGACCGGCAAGACCCCTATGGCGGCCTGGCTGGCGAACTGGTTGCTTTCGGAAGGTTTTCGACCCGGATTACTCAGTCGTGGTTACCGATCCCTGGAGAGTAGCACGATTGCTGCTGAGGCTGTTTCCGGTCAAGCGGCCGGGAATGACGAAAAGCGGGTATTGGATCGACTCTGCCCCGGCGTTCCGCATCTTCAGCAACGAGATCGGGTCGCATCAGCACTTCGTCTATGTCAAGACTTTGACTGCAATGTGCTGATCCTGGATGACGGATTTCAACATCGACGATTGCATCGCGACCTGGATCTCGTCCTGATCGACGCCTTGCAACCCTGGGGGTTCGGACACATCCTGCCTCGCGGGTTATTGCGCGAGTCAATGCCCGGACTAAAACGGGCTGATCTGATTGTGGTGACGCGAGCCGATCAGTGTTCGGGATCTGTGCGTGACGATTTGCGGCGCGAACTGGTAAGACTCCGGAGATCAGCTGAATGTGTTGAAATCGCATTCGTTCCAACACGACTGGTTGGTCTCGACGGAGGCGTACACCCCATCTCGCTAGCCCGAGATCAAACGGCGTTATCATTCTGCGGCATCGGGAATCCTGTGGGGTTTCGTCGGACGCTAGTGACACTCGGAGCCAGCGGTCCCTTGCGTGTCTATCCCGATCATTACCATTATCAACCGACCGATTTCCGTGAACTGGCACAGCAGGCGATCGAGAACCACTGCGAGATTGCCCTGACAACGATGAAGGACATGGTGAAAATCCCCGCCGCATCCTGGACTGGTCCGCCTCTTTACGCGGTCGAAATCGGTGTTGAGTTTCTGGCGGGGGAAGATCTGCTGAAGCAACAATTGCGAGATGTTACGACATCGAATCGAAGCTGAGGTGGCAACGGAATGCCGCGTCTTTGAATTGCGGATCGGGAACGAAAGGGGGACGTCATGTCGTTTAATGTCAATCGTCGAGTTGCGATCCAGCAAATTCTCGCGGGAGCAGGAACATTGGCGAGCGGGATTCATTCGGGGGGAAATTCTGTGGCAGAGGATTCGGGACAGGTCATCGCCACAGGAGATTCGAAGCCGCATCTGGCCCCGTTCGACACAATGATGAGCGACTTCGTGAAGACTCAGCGCGTGCCGGGCGCGTCACTGGCTGTCTCGCGAAATTCGCATGTCGTTTACGCACGCGGGTTCGGGCTGGCGGATCGTGAGGCGTCACGGCCGGTTCAATCTGATTCGCTCTTTCGACTCGCCAGCATCTCGAAACCGCTGACCGCAGTCGCCGTGATGCAGCTTGTCGAACAAGGAAAATTTAGCCTGGATGATCGCATCTTTGACCTGCTTCCTGCCGCGGACTGGTTGCCGAAGCAACATGATGAACGCCTGCGGATTGTGACAGTGCGTCACCTGCTGCAGCATACGGCGGGTTGGGATCGGGCAAAGTCATTTGATCCGATCGGTCGCGCCCATGACATTGCGCGTCATGCGAACAAACCGCTGCCGGTCGATGTCTCTGACGTCATCCGGTACACATTGACGCTACCACTCGATTTCGATCCCGGATCGCGCTATGCGTACTACAATGTCGACTACCTGTTGCTGGGACGATTGATCGAACTGATGACTCAAGAGAAGTATGAGCACAGAGTCAAACAGCACGTCCTGGCATCCATGGGAATCACTCGGATGCAATTGGGACGCGCCTGGAAAGAGGACCTGGCACGTGATGAAGTGCGGTATTACGACTCCAAACAACGCGAAGCGGTCGCAGTCTGCGGCTCAAAACTCGGTTCGAAAGTTTCGCAGGTATATGGGGGAGAAAACTTCGAAGCGTACGAGGCTCATGGTGGCTGGATCGGTTCGGCCGTGGATCTGGTGCGATTCATTTCCGCCTTCGATCACGTCCATCATCCGAAGTTACTCAAGGCCGAGACCCTGCACACGATGTGGGCTCGCCCTACAGGATTGGCTGGTCACGAGGCTGATGGGAAACCAAAAGAGGCGTACTATGCCTGTGGATGGAACGTGCGCCCCGTGGGAGACAAAGGGGACGTGAATGCCTGGCATAATGGACTCATTGCAGGGACATCGACGCTGCTGGTCCGCCGACACGATGGATTAAACTGGGCGGTGTTGTTCAACACGGAGAGCAATCCCGAGGGAAAAACCCTGTTAGGCCTGGTTGATCCACTCGTCCATCAGGCTGCTGACGCGATCACAAATTGGCCCTGAGACGTCGCCGATCGTTTTCTGCGTATCGTAAGCCTAAGTGAACAGAGGAGATGTGTATTACGCCCGCCAGGATTCGAACCTGGGACCGACGGATTAGAAATCCGTTGCTCTATCCAGCTGAGCTACGGGCGCAAAGTATTGTAAGGTAAGGCTTTTCTTGCATTCCTGCGAATTTTGAGCTGAATTTGGAAAACAGTTGTGAGTGTACAACTGGTTGAGTCAGCCTAAAGTCGAAAACTGCTGGAAAATCGCATGTCTGTCAAACGGTCAAATCGTGAAAGCGATTCTAAGCAATCGGGCGAGGTGACGAAACCGAAGAAGCCCGCCAAACCGAAGAAGCCTCACAACTCTCCGTTGACGGTCCATCCGTCTGACACATGGTGCAAACGAATCAAAGGGGTGGTTGTATCACTTCGGGCAATGGGATCGGTTAAACGAACTCGGCCATGAAACAGCACTTGAGAAATATCTCCAGCAGGCGGCGCGGTTGCACTAGCTCGTTCGGCGCTTTCTTCGGCCGCCGACGAAGCTGTCGATGACCATGTTTCCCAAGTCAGTAGCGTTACAGTAGGCCGCAACGCCGTTGGTGACTTGGGCCAGCCGCTGCACGAAGTTGACGAGTTCCAGATAGAAATAGTCCTCGATCAATGCGAAGCTGGAAACGTGAATTCCTTCGGCGGCACAGCGGCGAGCTTCAGCCAGTGTCACCTGGGCGGTTTGCTCACACGGTGGATAGATCAGCATCACGTCACGGCCTTCGACGTGGGCCGTCGGCTCACCGTCTGTAATGATGATGATCTGGCGGTTTTGAGCGGCCTGTCGCTTCAGGACTCGTCTGGCCATCTGCAATCCGACATGGATGTTGGTGAAATGTTGCGGGACAAATGCGGGGGGTTGATCCAGGCTGATCCGCAATCGGACTCGCGAATCGTAAATGCTGACTTCCTTTGGCGCCGAGTAGAGCAGTTCACGCTCGGTCAGTGTTGAGGCAAATGAATAGAAGCCGATCGTTTGCAGAAAGTCGCCCTGATACTTGCCGCGAACCAGTGATTGCAGGGCCATCGCCACCTTTTTCGCGGCTCCGAATTTTCCGAATCGGCTCATACTTCCTGACATGTCGAGCAACACGACTGTGGCGCAGCTGGTCTGATATTCGGTTTCATGAATGACCAGATCATCTTCCGAGATTCGAATCGGTGGCCGACCGTTTTGCCGCTGAATGGCGTTTCGCAGAGTCTCGTGCAGGTTCAGATTGGAAACCGGGTCACCGTATTCATACGGCTTCGTTTCATCGAGCAATGTCTGGCCCGCGCCACGCATTTCCGTTTCATGCTTACCGAAATGGTCCTTGCGACGAATGTCGAACAATTCTTCCAAGGCCTTGTTTTCAACGCGCCGCATTCCCTTGGGTGTGACGCGATACTGACCGGATTCGTCGCGTTCCACGTATCCCTGCTTCATCAGCAGATCGAGAATCTCGGGATTCGTCTCTTCCCATCCCTTCAGCGAGTCCAGAACTTCTTCGCCGTATTCCGTCAGGTATTGTGAAAGTTCATCGAACAGTTTGTCCGCCGACTGCGGCGTAAACTGTTGAGTTCCATCCCAGCGGGAGAATCGTGACGTTGCCATGGTGCCAGAATTCTACTCAATCCCAGAGTGCTCTGATCCCGTAAAACGCCGTATCTTTGATTCGCCGGGCAAATTCTTTCAACCAGTTGGTCCGGGGATCGGCACAATACGTCATGCTCAGCATGATCCTCAAGTCCCCTTCAGCGGTCGGGCTGGCTCGATGCAGCACGCGTGCCCCTTCGAACACGACCAGAGAATTCGCCGAAGTGTCGAAGATTTCTTCCTCACCGGAAGGCCGCTTTCGCATCAAGTTACTTTGCGACAGCCCCCCCGCCCGAGTTTCGTTGGCGAGTGACAGTAGAACGGTGAAATGGCGACCTCGGTAGAAATTGTGATCGTAGTGCCAGTTGATGTGGTCACCCTTTTCCCGATAACACAAGATCGACAGGGAGCTTTGATCGCCATCGGGCGTCGGAACCACTGGAAGTCCGACGATCTGCGAGATCCATTCCTGGACCTGTGGGGAATGATAGAAGCTCAGACATCCGGGTGCGTAGTGGTGGATCATTTCATAGGAAAGGGTTCGCCCTTTCTTATGTGTCGGGATAAAACTGGGAGTCATCCGTTCGACGTTGCTTTCGGCTTCTTCGCGCAGCAGTCGCAGGCATTCCGGGCTGAGAAACCGATCGATTCGCACGATGTATTCGCGGGCGAATTCGGTGGCGATCTCGCTGCGACTGGCGACCGAACTGATTGTGACGGGGAACTGAGCAACCTTTGTTGATCGTTCGGTAGCCAGTGCTGAAAGGGTGAGGCGACGATGGCGACGGTGCCGCATCAGCAGCACGATCACGCTCAGGACGGAAACCACCAGCAAGGCGGCGATGGCCCAACGCCACATGGAGGAACCTTCTACGATAATTGACGAGTTTGTCTGGCCAAATCAGTCAGTATATAGTTGACGCACTTGGCCGAATTGAAGCCATTTGAGCCAGGTGATCGCGTCCAATATTCTTTTTTTTGTGATATGGGGCGTCAAGTGTAGACATTCTGTCCCAGACAAGACCACTCGGTACGCCAAAAACAATTTCCACGTCAAACAATTGCCGTCTGTGGAACGGTCGATTTGTGGAAACGGATCAACGGGAAGAAGGATTTCTCATTGCTGCGGTAGTGATTTGAGCCAGCAAACTCACGAAGAAAACACTTCGAAAGGCGTTTCAGTCTTTCAATTCGTTCTTGCTGGTGTCCGGTGCAAGTAATGTGGCGACGATTCCCAGGACGTAGAACAAACTGGTGACTCGCCCGATGCGAGCATAGTCGCCGTTGAACCAGGTCATCAGCATCCCGGCGGCGAAAACTGTCAGCGCTGTGACAATGCGTCCGAAGTTAAAGCTGACCCCTGCTCCCGTAGAACGAACTCGCGTGGGAAACAGTTCTGGCAAATAGAGCGGCAAGAACCCAAAGTAGATTCCGCTGAAGAATCCCAGGGCCGCGACCCAGTACAAAAACTGTGGCTGCGTTGGCACAACGAACCAAAACGTGTACTGGGCAATGAACAGACAAACAGCACTGATGACAGTATATGTCAGGCGACGACCGAGACGACTGGCGATCCAGCCACCCAGCAGGCTACCGATCATCCCCGTCATGGCCCGAGCCTGGTTCACTTGAGCCTTGAGATAGGGGTTGGGCGGAACCGCCGTCGCGCCCGCGTTTTCGGCCCACGGAATCATCCAGTTCGCAGTGCTCCATCCCCCAATAATTGGGATCGTGGCCAACAGGATTCCAACGAGAGTCACTTTTAACAGCGGCGGACGAAAGATCTCGCCATGTGAGGAAACGGGAGTTTTCCCGTCTGCACCTGCAGCTTTTGATGCCAGCCATCGCGGTGACTCTGGAACCAGAATCAGCGCAATCAGCCCCAGGACAATCGGGGAAGCAGCGGCAAGCATGGCCCAGCGCCATTCATCGGGTGTGATCTTGACTTGCGTGGCCAGTGATGAGAACAGAAAAATCCCGATGTTGGCAGACGTCCCGATAATCCCGGCGACCATGGGGCGAGACATTCCGGACCAGGCTTCAGAAACCAGTGCGACTCCGTTGGGCCACATCCCTCCGACTCCCGTACACGCGATAAACCAGCAGATCAACAATTGCCACGGCGAATTCGCAAAGTACGCGATTCCAGCCATGGCGGAATACATCAAGATGCTGGCGGACATCGCCCTAGCTCGACCGATCCGGTCACCAAGTCGCCCGAACACCAGGCCGCCGGTGGCTGCACCGAACAGGAAAGCACACTGGTACCAGGCGAACCATCGGCCGATCAATGCGTTTGAAGCTGCAAGAAACTGCTCGTCTTCCTGGGTTATCGTGGGAAGTCGTGCTCGAATACTCTGGAAGCGATCTCGATCCAACTCGCCGGAGCGAGCGAGCAGATCAGTTGCCGCGGCCTGCCCGGCGAGCTGAGTCACAGACATGTGCATCCCGGCGCAGAGCCAACCGAGAAATGCGCACACGAGAATCAGGTAACGTCCCACCTCAGTCAGTGGCTTCGGTGAGATCGTCGCTGACATGGCAGTCACCCGTTCTCGAAGTTTTCAAATGACCGCGTGCGATTATGGCTGTTGCGGTGGTGCCACTGCTTCGGAGTCCCCGGAGAAGCAGTCTCTTCGCGGCGACCTCCTCATTGACCTTCGAGCAAAATCGCGCACAGTCAATTAGTACCGTGCGAGGTCGCTGCTTTGCTTCAGATTCATTCCCTGAACCATTTTCTGGGCTTCCGTCACCATGAACCGAAGTTCACTGCCGAGTGCCATGAATTGCCAGCCCTCGGCGATTCGTTTCTGGCAGGCTTCGATCGTCTGGACGTGGATCCCGACTGGTGTACCGCACTTCTTACCAATGGAGAGAATCTTTTGCAGCATGGCTTCCAGTTCGGCGGGGGTCGGGTCAATTCCATCCGGCCCGCGCATTTGAGCCGTCAGATCGTTGGGGCCGACGAAGATCGCATCGACGCCGGGCAGACTGTAAATCTCTTCCGCGTTCTTGACTCCTTCAGGGGATTCAGTCTGCAAGACGACCAGAATTTCGTCATTGGCATATTTGTAGTAATCGCCCGCGGTAGCATCGAAATTCATCGCATGCATCCCGCCCCCGACGGAACGATTTCCCGTCGGTGGATACTTGGCGGCCGCGATCGCGATCTTCGCTTCTTCGACGGTATTTACCATGGGAACAACAATGCCGTGAGCACCGGCATCGAGAACTCGCTTGATGTAATCGTGGTCACCGCGCGGGACACGGGCCAGACACATACAGCCAGCGTCGGCGACGGCTCCAAACAGTTGGCCCGCGCTGTCCCAGCCAATCGGCGAATGTTCCAGATCGACAGTCAACCAGTTAAACCCGACGCGCGCCATCAGACGAGCGGCAAACACGTTGCCGAGGGACAACCATGTCCCGACTTGAGGTTGACCAGCTTTCAGTGCCGCCTTGACAGTATTGCGTCGCATTGTGGAGTCTCGAATTCTACAAACAGTGGCAGATCGGAAACGGTTTTCGTCCTGATAAGGGCAGAGCCCTCAACCCAAGTCGAGCGACCGATCGAGAGCTGCAACAGCGGCTCTGTGGGTCGCTCACCAAACCAGTCACGCAAATCACGATCATCACACGATGAAAGAATCTGAGCAAGAGGACGCTGACGAGAGTGTCCCCCGACAGGACCGGAGACGCAAGTGAAACGATCGATGCATCAGGGCAATCGGCTTTTTCAAAGTAGGGTGGAGACCAGCTCGCTGCGAGCGCCGGCCCAGTTTTCTGTCTTATCGACGCGATTTGTCAGCGATTTTCCCGCCGCTTCGACAATCAACCGGCTTCCGGCCGCATTCGGCTCGCACGCGTAGGTCCAACTGACGGCAAATTTGCCCGGTCGCGGTACGTCGACGGTCCAGGCGACGACATCGTCCGCACTGCTCCACCAGCCGAGGATAGGTCGAAACACGAATGATAAATCAATTTACCAGCCGGTACGCGCTAGCGTCCGGTTCGTTCGGAATGGAAAGCGTGGACACAAAGCGAGATGCAAACCGGACGCTAGTACCGCAGATTACAATTTGCCCGTCACCAAGTCGACTTTCTCCCAAGGCTTCGCAGGCCTCCTAA
>CAIWEX010001254.1 GCA_903911795.1 uncultured Schlesneria sp. | reverse complement strand
GGCCCTCCCGTCGTTCAGTAATAGGGATCTTCCACTTCGCGGAATGATTGCCGAATACTTGTTGAACATCGAACCCACTGACAAAGCTTTGGATGTGGTTCAAGTTGTGTTCGGCACTATGGAGAAAATGGTTCACCGGACCCGCGACGTTTATGGAGCAGACATGTTCGCCCTCGCCCGATTCCACCCGCACCAAATCATTGAAGAACTGAACCGCAGATTCAGGGAAAACAATGTCGGCTATCAATACCATCAGGGCCAGATCATCAAACAGGACAGTCAGTTTATCCATTCAGAAATCACCGCCCCGGCACTGCAAGTTTTAGCCCAACCCTTCCTGGCGGGAGCCAATCAGGAATTTCTATGCGGTCACGAACACTTTCGAAATGGGCGGCTTAAGGAATGCATCAACGAATGTTTGAAAGCGTTTGAAAGCACGATGAAGGCAATCTGCGACAAGCGTGGATGGGCCTACAATGCGACGCGCGACACGTCGAGCGCTTTGATACAGGTGTGCGAAAGCAATGGTTTGTTTCCCGTGTTTCTTCATAATCACCTAACGGCTGTACGAACGGCTTTGGAATCCGGTGTGCCCACCGCCCGAAACAGAACCAGCGGTCACGGGCAAGGTTCTGTACCTACCACCGTAACGGAGGAGTTTGCCCGCTACGTGATGAACCTTACTGCAACCAATATTCGTTTCCTATCTGATAGTGAGAAAATTCTAAAGTAACGGTTTTGCCTTTTCTAATCCTGTGCTCCCTTGCATTGACATGCAACGGCTGAGCTTGCCGGAAAGCAGCTGCATGGCTCAGCAGGCGTAATTCATGCTGGTGTTTGTTGCCCCGGGTGTAAGCCAGCAACGCATCCGTGGCTAAACTGAACACGCCGACGCCCCCTCCACTTGCCAAGAACAGCAAATCCTCTCCCCTTTGACCATTCCCCTCGTTCGATATGATATCAAGTGGAAAGCTGTTCTTTCCACAATTCCACACAAACCAAAGGCTCTCTTGCTTGCAGGAGATCGTTTCCCAACGCTTGCCGGCATACGCCGGCGGAATGCCAGCGACGAAGGAGCCACAGCCCATTCAATCGAAAGGAAAAGGCAGAATGTTCAATTCATATCAACCAAACGACCGGGCGTACAAACGCACCGAACTCACCGACGCAGAGATCCAGGGCATGGCCCCGAGCATCTTTGCACCAGAACCCATCACCGGAGTTTCGAAGCAATACACATTCCTCCCAACCTCCCGCATTGTGGAAGCGATGCGCATGGCGGGTTGGGCTGCAATGAAGGTCGAGGAACAACAGGTTCGACTCGAATCACACCGCGGATTCCAGACCCACGTGGTCCGGTTCCAGAGGCGGAGCACGGTAGCGCAGGTCGGTGAATTCGCAACCGAGATCGCCTTGGTGAACAGTCACGACCGGTCGTCCACTTACCAATTGCACGGAGGACTCTTCCGTTTCGTGTGTTCGAACGGACTTCTGGTCAGCGACAGCGTGCTTGAGCGGGTTTCGATCCGCCACAGCAGAAACAGTCTTGAGCTGGTCATCGCAGCCAGTCTCCGTATGTCCGAGGCTCTCGGCCGGGTGGCGGAGAATGTGGCTGCATTCCGTTCGCGGATTCTCTCCCCAGCGGAGATGGACCGGTTTGCTGAAGCAGCAGTCCGTATGCGGTGGCCGGTTGCCGATGCCATTCCCATCGGGTCGGAAGTCGCTCTCGCCCCACGTCGGGCGGAGGATGTTGGCACCGACCTGTGGAATGTCTTGAATCGCGTCCAGGAGAATGTCTTGAGGGGTGGACTCCGAGATGTTCACCGAAGAAACCATCACGGAAAACTTTTCCGCCGAACGACGAGCCTCAGGTCGATTGATGAGAGCATCCGGATCAATCGGAGTCTCTGGGAATTGGCCGAGAATGTTCGTGAGGGCGGAAATTCCAGTGTCGCCGAATGACCGGCAGCACGGGCAGGTACAACAACCTGCCCTTTTTCGTTTACTTGCTGCAACAACATCATCGGTGATACCTGCGCGTGAAATTTCTTAGGCGAGCTGATGTGCTGGCTCCCCAGTGACCTCTGTTCCGTGCGAATGGTCGAACGACTCAAGACTTCCGAAGCTTCGATTCACTCTGAAAGAATTGCTCCGCTAGTGCCACGGCGTCAAAAATGTCCATGCGGGAATCGGCGTTCATCCCACAACGGCGTCTCTTTGGAAGTCGGAATCCGAGTTCTTCCGGGAATCGTCCTGCCAGGTGTTGTGCCACGTGTCAGGGGTCGAATCAAAACCAGCCAGCAAAGGTCGAATCAGAACCAGCCAGTGTGAGGCGGGGTTATTCATATCATTTCGGCTGGGCGATGCAACGGATTTTGACGGC
>CAIWEX010001253.1 GCA_903911795.1 uncultured Schlesneria sp. | reverse complement strand
GTCCCGCAGATACCTGTCTTCAGGATCTTGATCAAGACATCATTGATGCCGATTGTCGGTTCGGGAATGTCCTTAAGCCACAATCCAACCGCCGCTTCACTCTTGACCAAAGCCTTCATTCGTGTCTCCCCGTCTGGCTGACGACCCGTAGACCAACAGTATGTTCAGAAAGAAAAGAATCCTTTATCTTGTATCGGACGTGCGGTATAGTAGACACCACGCGTTTTGTTTGCAAGACAACTTTTCCATTATCGTGGATTTTGACAATGCCCGGCAAAAAGGTCGTCCGCAATGACGAGGCGAAATCGGAACCCGTTGATCCGATCAGCGGGCAGATTTCGCAGCGAGTCAAGCTGATGAGGCAGCAGCGGACCTGGTCATTGGAGCAGCTTGCCACCGCATCGGGTGTCAGTCGATCAATGCTCAGCCAGATCGAAAGGAATCAGGCGAATCCGACATTGGCCGTCACATGCAAGATTGCCCAGGCATTCGGAATGTCGTTGGCCGAGTTTGTCGAGATCCCTGCGGCCTCATCGTCGATCCATGTCATTCGTGGTGACGATCGCGAACATCTGTTTCGCTCAGACGAACACGTCGAAATTCGTACGCTTTCACCACTGAATCTGGAAAAGGATGTCGAGTTCTATCAGGTCCGCTTAAAAACTGGCGGTGCCTTGCGCAGTGCTCCTCATTTTCAGGGGACACGAGAATTCCTCACCGTCGAACAGGGACGAGTCCGCGTACAGTCGGCGAACGATTCTGCCGAGTTGAATAAAGGGGACTCAACCACGTACCGCGCCGATGTCGCTCATACGATCGAGAATCTCGGTAAGGGCGAAGCAACGGTGTTTCTGGTCGTGATTTATCAATGACTTGTGCTCTGTGTGAAGAATTGCGGATGAGCATTTCTGATTTCGCAGGCTTTGCATCGACCCGCGTGACAACGTAAGCTGTCGCCCTGTGAAAGAATCGCTGAACTGATTTCCATGATCAAAGACTGATTTCCGTGTCCCCGACGCGCGTCGTGCTGTTGATTCCGACTTTGGATCGGTCAGGTGCCGAAAAGCAATGTACGCTCCTGGCGACTCGATTGCCGCGCGATCAGTTTGATGTTCATGTCATCGCTCTCACGCGAAGCGGCCCTTATGCAGACGTGCTTTCCTCTGCTGGAATCCCGTTAACACTCATCGGCAAGCGAAGCCGATTTGATCCGTCGTCGTTCTGGCGATTGCGACGCGAACTCAAACGATTGCAACCCGACATCCTGCATACCTGGTTGTTTGCGGCAAATTCTTATGGGCGATTGTGTGCCGGGGTGATACCTCACGCCAGGATCGTTGTTTCTGAGCGTTGCGTCGACAGTTGGAAAGCGGGTTGGCAGTTGTGGCTCGACCGGCAGTTGATCGCGAAAACCGATCGACTCGTCGGGAACTCCAACGGTGTCGTCGAGTTCTATCGCGAACTTGGTGTCCCTGCGGACAAGCTGGTATGCATCCCTAATGGAATTGACCTGCCTGAACCTGGTGCAGACTCAGCGGGACGGACAGAGTTGCTGCAGGAACTGAATCTTCCTGCCGACGCATTTGTTGCCGGATTCATTGGTCGACTGGCGCGGCAGAAGCGAGTCGAAGATTTGATCTGGGCGGTCGAGACGTTGCGACAGATCCGACCGCGGCTGCATCTGGTTCTGATCGGCGATGGTCCAGAACGAGAACGACTGGAAGAGTTCACTCGAAGTGTCCACTGCACGGAAAATGTTCGGTTTCTGGGGCACCGTGATGATGCCGCGAGGTTTCTGCCAGCGCTGGATGTCTTCTGCCTGGCCAGCAGTTTCGAAGGAATGTCGAACAGCATCATGGAAGCGATTTCGTACGGGCGACCGGTGATCGCCAGTGATATTCCCCCGAATCGTGAACTGGTCATCTCGAACGAAACTGGCTTCCTGTGCAAACTGGCCGATACTGTCGGCTTCATGCAATACCTGCGGCGATTTTATGACGAGCCGGGACTCGGAGAACGCATGGGAAATGCCGGTCGTGAGCGAATACGGACGGAGTTTGGAATTCAGCAGATGGTAGATCGCTATGCGACACTTTATCACCAGTTGACGGGACGGTGATCCATGTGCGGAATTGCCGGTGCCTGCTGGACCTCGGCCAGTGAACCATTGCCAGAAGTCATTTTGAAACGGATGACCGACGCGTTGGTTCATCGAGGCCCCGACGATGATGGAATTTATTCGTCTCATCGGAATGCCACTCCGACTCCGATTGGCGAATCTGGCAAAAGCGGAGGCGCGGTTCTCGGTTTTCGGCGTCTGTCGATCATCGACCTGGCAGGCGGCCACCAACCTCTTTCCAACGAAGACGGAACTGTCTGGATCGCTTTCAACGGTGAAGTTTACAACTATCGGGAGCTGAAGCCGGAGCTGGAGCGACTCGGTCATCGCTTTCGCACATCGAGTGACACCGAATGCATCGTGCACGCCTACGAGCAATGGGGACGCGACTGCGTTCAACATCTGCGTGGCATGTTTGCATTCGCGATCTGGGATGATCGACATCGCGTCCTGTTTCTTGCGCGAGACCGGATGGGACAAAAGCCACTGGTCTATCGACTAGCGTCAGGACGGCTGGTTTTTGCGAGTGAGTTGAAAGCTTTACTGCAGATTCCCAATGCCCCGCGCGAGGTCGACCCACAGGCCGTTGCCGATTACGTCGCACTGCAATACGTCCCGCATCCCCGGTCCATTGTGAGAGGCTACCACAAGCTTCCTCCTGGTCATTGGGCGGAATTTAACGCCGACACGGGCGACTTCAAGGTCGAGCAGTATTGGCAAGCTCCCTATTCACGACCGGGGATCACAGAGAACCTGATGGAAGCCATTTCTGAGGGCTCTGCCGGGTCGATGCTGCGTGAACGATTGACCGATGCGGTCCGACTGCGAATGCGGAGTGACGTTCCGTTTGGAGCTTTCCTGTCGGGCGGAGTGGACTCGACCATCATTACCGGGCTGATGCAGCAGCAGTCCGGTCAAAAAGTGAAAACGTTCTCGATCGGATTTTCAGTCAAACAGTTCGACGAACGGAGCTACGCGCGGGAAGCTGCAACCAAACTCGGGACGGATCATCATGAATTTGTTGTCGATCCATCGGCCGTCGAAATGCTGCCACGCTTGACGTGGCACTATGATGAACCGTTCGCCGACAGCTCCGCCATTCCAACGATGTATCTGTCCCAGTTGACGCGCCAACATGTCACGGTAGCGTTAACAGGCGACGGCGGCGATGAATTGTTCGCGGGCTATGATCGTTACCGGGCAGTCGAACTGGCCAGAAAAATCGATCGCCTCCCCTGGCTGCTGCGAGCTCCGCTGACAAGCTCGATCTGGCAGAGGTTGCCCGCGCCGGTCCGCCAAAAATCGAAGTTGCGACAGATCAAGCGATTCCTGGCGATGCTGGGGCAGACGCCTGAACGTCGGTATGCGAACTGGGTCAGCATTTTCGATGATACCCGCAGACCGTCGCTTTTCTCCGACGATTTCAGAGCATCCCTGAACGGCTACGACGGGGCTTCGTTTCTTTTGGAGGCGTACGCGAATTGCTCCGAGGCCGACTTCGTCCAGAAGACGACCTGCGTCGACGTGGAGACGTATCTGCC
>CAIWEX010001252.1 GCA_903911795.1 uncultured Schlesneria sp. | reverse complement strand
TTTCAAATACTTGGGAACGATGACGACTGCGACCCGCCCCCCCTTCTTTTGCGTCCAATCCATACGATAGTCGTACTGATAGTTCAGCCGAAACTCAAAATCGGTCCAGCCTGGGAACGGTTTCGGGGGCTTGGCCGGATCGTAATACTCGACCGTTAACTGTTCAGCCTTGATGAGTTGGTTTACCCATTCCGCAACATTTTGTGACGGCCGATCCTGGGCGAGCACGAACTGCCCGAATGTCACCTCAAGCAGAAACAGAACGACGACAAATAAACACGCGGGCTTCGCTCTGTCGCTCAATCGCATCCCCGCACCTCATCAATCCCGCACCAATTCGAAAGCGTGCAACTCAACTTCGACGTGAAATTCACAGGAATCTCGCGAACCCATGACAACGTGAGTGTACGCTGGCAGCGTGAACTTCGGAAGATTGTCACTTGGCGGAATTGCTGGTCTCGATAGAATCCGCTGACGAACTTTCGGGCACCCGCGGAGCCATTGTGGCGCTGACGGGGTGTTCTTACGTGCGCTGAGTGAAAGAGTACGATGGCCGCCAAAACCGACGTTGTGACGCAGATCGTCGACCTGCGTCAGCGTCTGCTCGCTGCGACTGGATTCGGCGACGTACTGGCGGCACTCCGCAACGGTGAAAGCGTCACGGTCGATGGCGCATGGGGTTCATCGGCGGCCCTGGTCGTTTCGGCGCTGTCTCAGGTTGTCCCAAAACACGTTGTTGTCGTGTTGCCGCGTGAACGTGAACTCGATGAATTTGCTGCCGACGTTGCGTCGTTCGGGTTCGGTCGCGAAAATACAGTGGCAACCGGGGAGCGAAAGCTGCCCGTCATACTCCCTTCGTGGCCATCGTTGCCGCGAGAATTGAGTATTTCGGACCCCATCCTGGGAAGTCGGCTACGAGTCGTTCGCGGTTTTGAATCGGCAAATCCTCCCCCCGTGGTTGTAACGACGATCACCGCGCTGCTGCAGCCTGTCCCCAATCGTGGTGAACGCACCGTCGCTTCGCGACTCATCAAGGTTGGGTTTGACCTCGATCTCGACGACATCGCGGCTTGGCTTGTCGGGCGAGGGTTCGAGCGTGTTACTGCCGTTGAGGTTCCCGGAGAATTCTGCATCCATGGCGGGATCGTCGATATCTATCCACCGGATTCGCCTGATCCTGTTCGTATCGAATTGTTCGGTGACGAAGTCGAATCGATTCGGTTGTTTGACGTCGAAACCCAGCGCAAAGTTGCAACCGTCGAAGAGATTGCCATCACGGTCCTTTCTCCGACCGATGCGGTGCGCGGCAATCAGGCCGAACTGGCATCCGCCGGGAATCAACCGATCTCGCCTCTGGTTGTTTCGGGAGACCATGTGCTCGATTCACTCCAGGATGGAGCCTGGATTGTCCTGGTGGAAATGGAAGAAGTGATCCGCGAAGGGCGCCAATATCTGGAACGTCTCGCAGACCCAAAGGGGCTCTTCAGCGTGGAATCGACGATGGAGCGATGTGCCCGTCGGCCGCACATGCACCTCGCCCCACTCGTTTCAGGCAGCTACGGAACGAAATATCACCTGCCGACGGAATCCATCGAGAAATTCGGGGGCCCCAAAGGGGAAGCCCTGAGGGAACTGGAGCGAGTCGTCCAGCGCGACGAGCATGTTCTGATTGCCTGCCATAACGAAGGGGCTCGCCAGCGCCTGACAGAGTTACTGGCCGAGATCTACAATGATCCATCGCTGATCGCTTCTCCGGAATCTGACGTCGGGGGCAAGTTGCAGTCCAGAGCGAGTGCCCCCCCGCCACCTCCTGCTCCCACGGGGCCACCTCTGCGACGATTCCTCAAGAAGCCCGAGACTGCACCTCCTGAACCAGAAGTCCCACCACCTGCCGCGCCAACCGTCAGTGAATCGCCCCCCGAGAACGTAAAAGAAGTCGCGCGAGAAAACCCGTTTCAACGACGTGTGCAACTTTGCATTGGACATGTGGCTCGTGGATTTCGACTCGTGGCCGAGAAGATCGTTGTCCTGAGTGACAACGAACTGTTTGCCCGAACGGAAGTTCAGCGCGCTCCGCGAAAAAAGCGAATTGAATCGCGAGCGATCGATAGCTTTCTCGATCTGGCAGTCGGTGATCGCGTGGTTCATCTCTCACATGGGATTGCCGTTTTTCGGGGCATTGAACTGCAGAAAAAGGCCGACATCCTCGAAGAGAGTCTCGTGCTGGAATTTGCCGACCACGTAAAAATGTTCGTCCCAATCGCCCTGATTCACCTGGTTCAAAAGTATGTCGGCGGGGCGAAGGCGTCACCGGAATTATCCAAGATTGGCGGGACCAGTTGGGTCAACAAGAAAAAGCGTGTTGCCGAAGCGGTCGGTGACATGGCTGCAGATATGTTGAAACTCCAGGCGGAACGGGATCAAAAACCAGGCCTGGCCTGCCCCCCAGATAGTCACTGGATGGAAGAGTTCGAAGCGGAATTCCCCTACACCGAAACGGATGATCAACTGCGGGCCATCGCAGATTTGAAGGGCGACATGCAGTTAGCACGTCCCATGGACCGGCTGATTTGCGGTGATGTCGGCTACGGAAAAACCGAAGTCGCCATGCGAGCCGCTTTTAAGGCCGTGGATGCCGGCCGGCAGGTGGCCGTCCTGGTTCCAACCACCGTTCTCTGTGAACAGCATTTTCGCAGTTTTTCGGAGCGGATGGCCGAGTTCCCCGTGACAATTGCTTCTTTAAATCGCTTCCGGTCGCCGAGTGAAACGCGAGAAGTTCTGAAGGGACTGGCAGCAGGGACGATTGATATGGTGATTGGGACTCACCGCCTCGTCAGTAAGGATGTCAAATTCAAGGATCTCGGCCTGCTGGTGATTGACGAAGAACAGCGGTTTGGCGTGGAAACGAAAGAATTGCTGAAACACCTGCGACTCGAAGTCGATGTTTTGACTCTGTCGGCGACACCGATTCCTCGAACGTTGCATATGTCACTGGTGGGAATTCGCGACATCTCCAATCTGGAAACGCCACCCCAGGATCGCATGGCCGTAGAAACCCGAATCTGTCGCTGGGATGGCGAGTTGATTCGCTCAGCCATCGTTCGTGAACTGAATCGAACGGGACAGATCTATTTTGTTCACAACCGCGTTTACGATATCCAGACGATTGCTGACAAGATTCACACGCTCGTTCCCGAGGCAACGATCGATATCGTCCACGGCCAGATGGACGAAGACTCCATGGAAGCCGCGATGGTCGGCTTTGTTGAAGGTCGAACCGATATCCTGGTCGCCACGACGATCATCGAAAGTGGCCTCGACATTCCCAATGCCAACACCATCTTCATCGACCAGGCAGATCGCTATGGCCTTTCGGATCTGCATCAGTTGCGAGGCCGTGTCGGTCGATACAAGCACCGCGCTTACTGCTACCTGCTGCTTGACGAGGGACGTGCGCTGACGCCGCAAGCCTCGCGTCGCCTGAAAGCGATTGAAGAATTCAGCGAGTTAGGTGCAGGGTTCAAAATTGCCATGCGCGACCTGGAAATCCGTGGCGCGGGAAACATCCTGGGGACCGAACAGAGCGGCCACATTGCGGCGGTCGGCTATGAACTCTATTGCCAGTTGCTCGAAAACGCTGTTCGTGCAATGAAGCGGCAGCCCATTCGCGAGCATCGGCACGTGGAGGTCACGCTGCCGGTATCGGCCTTCATTCCGCCGGATTATGTTCCCGACGGTCGCCCTAAGATCGAGATGTATCGCAAGCTGTCGAGCGTCGAGTCGCTCGACGACTGGGCTCAACTCAAGGACGAATTCCGCGACCGATTCGGGCCGCTGCCAGACCCTGTCGAAAAGCTGTTTCAGATCCGTGAACTGCAACTGCTGGCAATGCGCTGGCAGATTCACGACATCCATCTGGAACCAGGTTACGTCATTTTCGGATATCGCAACGCGAAGTTGATTGCCAAGTTAAGTCGATTGATTTTGACGCCACTGCGAGTCATGGACACCGAGGAGGCTTGCCTGGTGACTCCGCCTAACCTCAAGGGTACAAAGGCGTTGCTGCGGCTGATAAAAGAGACCTTGCAGTCCAGCCCGATCTAAAACTACAAACCGCGGTGATATTCGCGTTTTCGTTCGCTCGTGCCTGTGCATTTCACGGCACATTTCCTCATTATCGAATCACCATCCCATGCTTCAAATCCGCGGCGGAAGAGAGTTGCATGCAGACGTCTGTTCCGTGATTGCGGACTTCCGATCTGCGATTCGATACCTGGGTGGGATCCTGATCGTCCTGAATTCGGTCGGTTGCGATGCCCTGCAAAAGAAACACGAGAATCCGGTATTGATGGATGTCCCGCGTCGCGTCAGCCGCCTCAAAGACAAGGATGACGTTCAAGTCGCCGAAGCCCCCAAAGGTGGCGTAACTCCAGCAGGGGCGACAAATGAGCCTGGAAAATTCAAGATCGATCCTTGGGCTGACTGGGAAGATGACACAGCAATTTACAACTCAAAAGTCGCAGCGACCGTCAACGGGGCACCGATTCTTAACGGTGATGTTCTTGATCGTTACAGCGCTTACCTGATTGGCATGCGTGAAAAGATCCGCAAGGACAAAGGAACTCCCGACGATTACACGAAGATTCGCGAGATGTTTGTCCAGCGGGATCTGCAGGGCCACATTCAGCGGCGGTTGCTCGTGGAGTCGATGCGAACAAGTCTCAAGCCTGATCAGATCAAGGCGATGAACGCCCATCTCGACGGACTCTTCGAACGCGAAGTCGAAAAACTGAAGCGGGAACTGAAAGTCTCGACGCGAACTGAGCTGGAACTGGAATTAAACAAGAAGGGGACAACCCTGCAAAACGTGAAGGACGGCTTCACGACTGAGCGCATGGCAATGGAATTCGTTGCCATGAAGATGGACAAAGCGGAACACATTGATCGCCTCGATCTGCTCGACTACTACCAGAAACATCTGGACGACTACGCGATTGCCGCCAAAGTGGACTGGGAACAGATTCAAGTCTCTTTTGGGGACAAGGCATCGAAGGAAAAAGCTCGAGAAAAGTTGACTCTCGCCCTGAAAGAATTGCGCAGCGGAGCACCTTTTGGGAGCGTCGCCTCCAAGTATTCCGACGGCCCCACCGCCAAAGAAGGTGGAGTCTGGGAAGGGATGGAAGCTGGGAGTCTGGTTGACCAGAAACTCGAGAAACTGCTGTTTCAAATGCCCGTTGGCGAAATGAGTGGCATTTATGAAGGACCTTCTGCGCTGCAGGTGGTGCGAATTCGAGCCCGTCATGACGCTGGTCGGACTGCGTTTGGCGATGTCCAGGACGACATCCGCAAAAAGCTGGAAGACGAACAGAATAAAAAGCGACCAGACAAGCTCTTCAAAAAGCTGATGTCGGAAGCGGTCATCGAAACAAAGTACGACATGCAGAACGAGGAAGAAGGCGAAAAGCCGTGAAGTAAAGCGATCAGCGATCAGCAGTGGGGCTTGGGGGCGACTTGAGCACCGCGGCCTGGAGCGGGCAATTTCCACCTCCGTTTCCCTGGCGGTACCGGGCCAGCAGTTCCTTGGAACGTTGTGCCAGCATTCGGCGAACTTCACGCCGCTTTCCCTTCTCACGGGGAATGATCATCGAGTCGTAGCCGGTTGTCTGATGTCGCATCCACGCGATGACGGCGGCCTCAGCTCGCTCTTCAACCGGAATACGCTTAGTGCGCGCGACAGTTCCGCTGCCGACCGGTGTGGCATGATCGGCAACCCGTTTGGCGAGGATCTGCGCCAACTCGGCGTGATTGGGATGAAACGCCAGGAAGTTGACAACAGCGCCCGTAAAGTCCTCGACATATTCCGATTGGACTTTTTCGCGTCTTTTCGCATCCGCCTGCTTTCGCTTGGCGAAACTTTCTGTGGATCTCTCGGCAACCAGATCTAATTTGATCTGCTCGATGACGGCTTCTGAAGCCAGCACACCCCGCGAGAAAATTTTGCGGCCCTTTTTCTCCTGGACTACCCAGTGTTCACCGGCCGCTTTGACGCGTCGCGTGAGTGCCGCATCGCCGGGAGGAAGCAGGACCCAGCCCGCTGGGGCAGTGATCGTTTTGCCATCGGCGGTGATGACACTGTTCCAGGCGGGGCCTGGTCGAAAGATGTTTTCACTCATGACAAAGTTCTTCGGATGCCAGTCCGCCAGGCCTTGAAGTCATCAAGAAAAGAAACAGCCGCCAAATCGTTTGGCGGCTGCTTGAAATCATTCGTGATTGAATACGTCCACTCATGCGGACTTTTCGGCTTCCTTACCGAGCATCTCGGCCAACTGACGGATTTCCCCCAGTTCGCCTTTGCGTTGATCGTCGGTGATGTCCGACGACTCACGAATCTCCAGCATCCGGCTGCTACGGACAAACCGTAGCCCCCTCAGCAGAAGTTCGCGTTGCCGATCCGTCAATTCCAATTGCAGGATGTCACTCATCGGATTTTGATCCGCAGGACTGATGTCACAGGACGCCAACCGGTTGCCCATTGGCAATAGCGCCCCCACTCCAAAATAGTAGCCACTGACCGATTCAGTCTCAAGGACTGAATCATTTCCGCAGGGATTTCCCGGGAAACAGGACTCAGATTCCAGCGGTCAGCGAACCGCCCGTCATGGGTCGGATCACTGAACGTTGATCGCTCAACGCCCAAATTCCCTTCAAAACCCCGTCGAGATTAACATCGGCCATCGCTCCGGCATTCCTTGCCGATCTTCGGCGAGATGGTGGGACCGGCATGACAGTCACCCGCCCCCTAAACGCTTTACGCGGCTCTGATCGATATTTGGCAACCTGCGGGGAATATTACGGTTACGACATTTCTTAGGGAAACCTGAACTTTGCCGGTTGTAACGAAAAATCCTTCAGTCCCGAAGCAATTACGACCGAATCAACAGATTGCGATGCTTCGTCTCCACGTATGTTCAAGGAGTCCCGGATGGATGTCATCAAAGGCGATATGCGAACGGGTGCTGATGCGTTCGGCCGGCCCGGCGAAATCGTCTCGGCACTTCTGCACGCGGCGATGTTTGTCCGCTTGCGGCTTGGCGAGTTCCTGGAGCACTACGAACTGACCGAAGGTCGGTACTCGGTACTCACCGCCCTCGACAAAGCGGGAGCAAGCGGCCTTTCGCAATCAGAAGTTGCTGATCAGTTGATGCAATCCGAATCCAATATCAGCACGTTGGTCGAACGCCTGCAGCGCGATGGACTCGTGAATCGCCGCTGGTCAGACACAGATCGACGGAAGCGGGTTCTGTTGCTGACGGCCGACGGCCAGCAACTTCTCCATCGCGTTGAAGTCGCCCGAGATCGCTGGGCCGAATCGCTGCTTTCCCGAATGACGCCAGAAATCCGCCAAGGGCTGACATTGGGCCTGTGCCAATTGTCAGCGAAAGCGGGCTCCCTCCAGGCCTCAGACTTAGAAACCGGAAACCACGCTGAAAATGCGGTTTCTGAAGTCGAATCCGTCTGGCCTGTCCATCCGAATTCACCTCACTTTGCTCTTGAGCAAATGTTATCAACGCTGGGTATCTCGGGCCGTCTCGTTGAGGATGAGCAATGACACAAATTCGATTTCGTCATTGTTCGAGTCTCGTCATAGCAACCTTGTTGCTGATGGCATGCGGATGCTCGCGCGGCTTCTGGCGAACTCAGGCCGACTTCGACGCATTGAACCTGCTGGAATCCAAACAGTTTGACCCGCGCTGGGATATCCCGCGAACCACGGTCGACGCGGACCCACGCAGTCGCTTTTTTGATCCCTATGACCTGGACTGCGAACCGCTGCCGCCTGACGATCCGGCCGCAAATCAGTACATGACCTGGCTGCATGGGATGCATGGCTACAAGAGTTGGCATAAATTCGGCGAATCGATGTCCGTGGAAAACCCGCAGTGGATGGCCAACTTTGGCCTGCAGCCGGACACATTTCACGATGGCTTTTCAAAGTCAGACGGACTGACGACGACCGGTCCCGACGTGCCGCCACCGTCTGCCTCGAAACCAATGAAACATACGATCGAAAACATGACCCTGGAACAGGCGATCGAACTCGCCAGTATCCACAGTCGTGACTATCAGACTCAGCTTGAAAATCTGTTCCTTTCCTCCCTGCAATTGTCGCTGGACCAATTCCAGTTCAACGTCCGCTACCTCGCGTTTGGCGGAACCAAGCCAACGGGAAATTCGACACTCAGCACAACCCCCGGTGGCCCTACCAGTCTGTCGTTCAATTCCCAGGGAGGAGTCAGCCAACTGCTTCCGACCGGCGGACAATGGATTGTCGGGCTGGCCAACAATACGTTGTGGATCTTCTCCGGCGGCAACAACACCTCCTCGCAATCACTGCTGACGTACTCACTCGTTCAGCCCTTGCTTCAAGGTGCGGGCCGCAAAGTCATCCTGGAAAACCTGACCTTCAGTGAGCGCAACGTTCTTTACAACGTTCGTCTTCTCGCTCGATATCGAAAAATCTTCTTCGCCGACGCCGTCGTGAATACCGGCGGTGGCTCCACCAGTTCCGCGTCAGCAATTTCTGCATCGACAGGTGCGACGGCCACGAATCCCACAGTCATCAGCACCAATGCAGGGATTGCTGTCGCGCCGGGAACAACGGTGGGGTCGAGTTCCGCGGCAGCACCAGGTGCCCCGCAAGGTTACTTCGGCCTGCTCTATCAGTACCAGCAGGTTCTGAATCAGCGTGAAAACGTGGCACTGCTTCGCGGGCAGACAGAACGCCTGCGAGAACTCGTATCGCAAACCCCCTTTCGCCGACTTCCCGCTGGATCACTGCCGAATGGCTTGCAGATTCCTCCCGAATTCGCAGCCAAGATCGAATACTCGGCTCAGTCACGTCGTCTGCGTTGGAAAAACAGCGAGCTGATGACCAATGACGATCGCGAAAAGCTGCTGATGCTGAGTGAAGACCCCGCCTACACCGCAGCGATCCGGGCTCTCTACGATCAGTTGCGAATCGGTGTCACGACTGTCGACATCCTGACCGTCGCGACAAACCTGACGCGAGCCGAAATTCAGGAACGGGCACTCACCCTGGCCTACTATGACGAGATCGATCAGTACAAGTTCTTCCTGGGGCTTCCCGTCGACATGCAGATTTCAATCGACCGATCGATGCTGAAGCCGTTTCAATTGACCGATCCGCGATTGATTGAAACCGAACTGAAAGTGATTGAATTCATCAAGCAGACGGCAGCCGTCAACGACGAAAATCCACCACTGGACGATGTCCGTAAGTTAACCAGCCAGTTTCGCGAACTCATCGATCTGGTCGATGAGTTTGGCGTACAGGTTTTGCAGGATGATTTCCGCCGCGTGGCAGCGAACACGCCTCGTCGACTCTCAAAGCTGCAGTCGGAAGAATCGCGTGACCTGGTGCGAAGGACACTGGAACGGGACATGATCCTGTTCAAGAATGTTCGTGAAGACTTCGCGGAAACCCGGAAAATCGTCGATGACGTCCGCAATCAACTCTCTGTAGACGGAGTGCCACAGAAGGTTCGGATGGAATCACTCGGCGCGATCAAGGATGCTCGCGAAGACTTGTTGTTGGCTCTTCAGAATCTGCGAGTTCTTCAGGTCGGTCAGCGAGCTGAACTGATCAACCTTGAAGACTTTGACATGGACGTTGATGACGCCGTTGCCATCGCCCTCGAAAACCGGTTGGACCTGATGAACGCTCGCGGCCGCGTCATGGATGCTCGCCGTAACATGGAGATTGCAGCAAATCGTCTGGAGGCTGTCCTGAATGTCGTCGCTCAGGGGAACATCAACACGCCACCGACGGGGAATCACCCCTTCGACTTCCGAGGTGCCAACAGCACGTTCCAGTTTGGCCTGCAGATGACCGCACCTTTAGATCAAGTTCAGGTTCGGAACCAATACCGTGGAGCATTGATCACTTACCAGCAACAACGTCGTTCGTACATGCTGCTGGAAGATCAGGTGAAGTACGACATTCGGACAAGCTGGCGGCAATTGATGGTGAACCGCCAGAATCTTGAGACAAGTCGGAAGAACCTGCGCCAAGCGGCATTACAGTTCGACATTAATGTTGCGAACAACTTGAATCCGAGATCACAAGGACAGGCTGCAGGGCAGGCTGGAACCACAAATCTCGGTAACTCCAGCGGCCTGAACATTAACAACGCCTTAACGGCGTTGCTGACGGCCCAAAACGCCTTAATTCAATATTGGGCGTCGTACGAGCGAAACAGGATTAACATTTACCGAGATATGGATATCATGCAGATCGACGAGCGTGGCCTCTGGATCGATCCCGTGTACCAGAATCTCGGGGGCCACGGTGAATTCTCCAACGATGAGCCCGCCAATGTCGTCCCTCCAGAAGCCGCTGCCAGCAAATCCATCAGATCCCGCCAAATCGACAACCCCGGAGTCGTCAGACTCGTTCGGGGGACGAAACCGGGCTCTGCACAAACCACGGTGGAAACGGCGGGCGGTTCTGTTCGTTCTGCTGATCGGCCTGCTGGTTGGTGGCGTCATGAGCTGGCCGACGATCCAGGCGAGCCTTCTTCCGAAGACGAATGAGACCGAAGGGCTGATCACCGAACGCGTCAAATCCGCACCGTTCGAAATCCTGGTGACCGAGCGCGGGACGCTCGACAGCATGCGCAATGCCGTTCTGACGAGTAAAGTCGAAGGGACGACAACGATCATTTACATCGTTGCCGAAGGATCGCAGGTCAAGGAAGGGGAACTGGTCTGCGAACTCGATTCGTCGACCCTGAACGACAAAGAGACTCAGCAAGAGATCCTGGTCGTTAAAGCTCAGGCGATGCTCGAGCAGGCCACTGAAGACCTGGCGATCCAGAAAACCCAGAACGACAGCGACCTCGCCGCAG
Organism: uncultured Schlesneria sp.; assembly: GCA_903911795.1. GTDB lineage: Bacteria > Planctomycetota > Planctomycetia > Planctomycetales > Planctomycetaceae > Schlesneria. The sequence goes on along the minus strand of CAIWEX010001252.1, from coordinate 95 downwards.
CCCGCTTAAAATTCGATCTTGCTAAACTTGACCTGGAAAAGTTCGAGAAGGGTGATCTGATTCAGCAGGTCGAGGATCTGCAGGCCGCGGTTACC
>CAIWEX010001251.1 GCA_903911795.1 uncultured Schlesneria sp. | reverse complement strand
CTTGGAGGGAACCATAAGAGTCTATTCGAAGGAGTTTCGCCGCGAGGTGCTGTCGGCGTGTGGCGGCAGGCAAGGGATCCGAAAAGCGGCCACATCAGCAACAGATCCAAGAAACGTTATGCCGAAACCATTTTAGATCCCGGAGCCGCGACCGTCAGGGAGCGGTCTTCCTCTTCCATCGCACGAGCCAACCCAACCGCTCCCTCACGGTCGCGACTCTATGCGTTGGGCGATGCCGCTACACTTAAGTGTCATGCGCACTAAAGCCAAAGTCCTCTTTATCGTTCTGCCCCCCATCGTTCTGCCATTCTCCCCAATACTTGAGGGCAAAGATGTCAGTCGACCTGCTGCTTCCGATCACCATCATGCTGCTGCTTTCGATTGGTGTGGGTATCATTGCCACAGGTCTGAAATCGCGATTCTCTCAGCGGGCACTTCAGGGACTGACGATCGTCCTGATGACCAGTTTCATCATTTTTATTACGGCGATCCGAGGACGCGCGGAACTCCTGCGGATTCTCCCACTCGCTGACGCCATCATTTACGCGGATTGGACACCGATTTTTGCATTTGCGTTCATCGGTTGCGGATGGGGGCAGATCCCCGGCAGCGCACTCCGCAAATCGCTCTTACTCTTTCCACTGGCAATACTGACCCTTTGGCTGACCTATGGTTCCTTGATGCGATCCACGCCACAGTGCCACGAAAACTGGCAAAATGGAGTTTGTATTCAGACCAGCGAAGCCAGTTGTTCTGCAGCGTGTGCAGCGACAGTGCTGGTTCACCACAGGATTCCAGCGACCGAGGCCGAAATGGTGCGTCACTGCCTGACATGCGTTCCGCAAGGGCGCGAGCCAGGCGGAACGACTATCCACGGACTCTATCGAGGCCTTTGTCGCAAGACGGCCGCGTCGGGTTTGCGAGTGGAAACCCACACCGGAAACCTGCATCGGTTATTGGAGCCAGGAAGCGGGCCATGGATTATCTCCGTCGGACTGACGTCCAGAACTGCTGCCGATCCCATCTACAGCGAGCAGTATGGATGGAGCCCAGGAATGCGTCATTCAGTCGTTCTGTTTCGACAGGTCACATCAGACCGTGTCGAAATCGGCGACCCCAGCGTAGGACGCGAACAGTGGACTCTGGACGACCTGAGCGTTCTTTGGCTCGGTGATGCCGTCCGGATTTGTGGAAGCGAAGGTTGTCCATGAGCCAGGCACGGTTCAGGAACCGGTCGAGTATGGCGATGGCGCTCGGCACGTCTCCGATCATTGTCCCCAGCCGTCGAACGATGTTCGTGTCGACGCATGATGATCTCGAACAGGGACTCACTGGACCGCTTCGGCAACTGCTTCTTCCCATGGCTTCGACGATCAGCAGGTCCGGCGTGCTTAAGGAACCTTTTCAGGATTTTCTTTGCCCTTGCAAGCGTTGCCTCAACGAGCGAACCATGACTATTTCAGACTTCGTTGCGATTCCGGTCGTCGCTTCCCACAATGCCGACTTGTACCCGGGGGTAATGTACTTGGAACAGTGACAAAATGGTCAATCGATTTTTTCATCCTCAACTTCTCGAATCCGGGACCGTCGTTCTGGATGGCCTGGAAGCTCACCATTTGATGCACGTGCTCCGTGCGTCGGCTGGAGAACACGTCGAAATCTTCAATGGTGCGGGCCGCGTTGCCCAGGCGCAGATTCTGGCGATTCGCAAACGCGATGCCGAATTACAAATTCTGTCGTCACACCATGAAACAAAGCCTGAACGCGAAATTATCATTGGGACCGCTGTTCCGAAAGGTGATCGTTTCGACTGGCTGATTGAAAAATCGACGGAACTCGGGGTGACGCGTCTGATCCCTCTGGTCACTTCCCGCAGTGTTGTCGATCCTCGCGACAGCAAGTTGGAAAAGCAGCGACAGGCGGTCATTGCCGCCTGCAAGCAATCGCGGAGGAATTACTTGCTCGAGATTTCGCATGTCATGGCTTGGTCCGATTTCGTCAATGCTGTGCTTCCAGGACGATCAAGCTATATCGCTCACCCCACAGGTGACAGATTGAAGCTAGTGTCGGGGGACTCAGCATCAATCGTTTTCGCAGTCGGCCCCGAAGGGGGCTTTAAAGACGATGAGGTCGCGATGGCGATCGCTACCGGAGCGAAAGCAGTCAGCCTGGGGCCGTGCATCTTGCGGATCGAAACGGCTGTTTTGGCGCTGGCCGCGTGTGCGTCTCTCGGTTGAGCGGATTCGCGAGTTCGTGAAATCGGTGCTCAAGGGACTTTTTCTCAGCCTCAGGTTCGATTCGATCAAAGACTTGCTATCATTTCCACCCTGAATGCTCTCGTTGAGAGCGTGACGAGTTTCGCTGAATCGAATTCAAAGGATGACTTCAATGGCAGACAAGGGAAAAGGGGACAAGGCGAAGAAGGAAGTCGCCAAGAAGCCGACAATGACGCTGAAAGAAAAGCGTAAGGCCAAGAACGAGAAGAAAAACAGCAAATAAAGATCGCATATGTCTTCCGTTGCTACCGACGAAAGTGCCTCGACCGCCGAGCGTTGGGGAGCGGCACTGTTAATTGTCGTCGCCGTCGTGCTGCATGCGACGGTTCTGTTGAATGCCCGGCCACTCCAAAGCGCGAACGACCGTTCGCGCTGGTGTACCGTCTGGTCGCTGGTCGAGCGTGGGACCTTTCAAATCGATGAGATTCGACAGGTCCCCGGCTGGGATTCGATCGATATCATTTACGATGACGGCCACTTCTATTCCACCAAGCCGCCGCTCCTGACTGTCATTGTCGCCGGGGTGACATGGTGCGCGCAGCGATTGACGGGTTGGTCGCTCGAAGAGCAAACTCAGCCCGTTACGGCCTTGGTTCTGCTGGTGGTGAACATCGTTCCATTCGCGATCTCGTTGCTGGTCCTCTGGAAACTGCTGAATCGCGTGGCGCAATCGAGCTGGAGTCGACTGTTTGTTCTTGCGACAGCCTCCTTCGCGACATTGGCAACTCCGTTTCTGATGACCCTCAATAATCACACGGTCGCCGTAGTGGGTGTGATTTGTGGTCTTTATGCGCTTGAGCGAATTCTGTCGGATGAGTTGCCTCGCGGTTGGGCCTTTGCTTTATGCGGGCTTTCTGCAGGTTGGGCCTGCGCCAATGAACTTCCGGCAGCCGCGTTTGGGCTGGCGACGTTTGTACTGGCCGCGCGAAAATCCATCCGGCAGACAATCCTGTGGTATGCCCCTGCCGCACTGATTCCGATCATCGCGTTTCTTGCCACCAATGTCATTGCGACAGGAAGCTGGAAGCCGACCTACGCAAATTACGGGTCGTCGAAATACAACTTTGTTGTCGATGGGATTCCGAGTTACTGGTCAGATCCTGATGGCGTTGATCGCAACCTCGATTCCCCGGCAGTCTATTTCCTGCATTCGACGATCGGGCACCACGGAATCTTTTCACTGACGCCACTATTTCTGTTGGCTCTTGTCGGCTGGCTCGCGAGTGGATCGCTACGAAATCAGGCATTGAAATCGCTGATCCGGTTGGGCGCAGTCATGTCCGTCATCGTGATTGCCTTCTACATGACTCGGTTCGACAACTACAACTATGGAGGCGTCAGTTGTTCGCTGCGCTGGGCATTATGGCTCATTCCATTCTGGCTGTTGGCGCTTGTGCCAGTCGTTGATTTCGGGGCTCGATTTACCGCAATGCGCTGGTTGCAGGTCGTTCTGTTCGGCCTGTCTGCAATGTCCGCCTGGCTTCCCATCGAAAACCCCTGGCAGCAGCCCTGGTTGTTTAAACGGATGGAAGCCTGGAGATGGATCGACTACACGCGTAAGCCCGCACCACTGCCACGTACTTTATGGACATGGTTCCTGACCGTTCCAGAAGTGGGGGCGACTGCAGAGGATTCCCCCTGGATTGAATTTACCTGCGCCGGCCTGGACGGGGCGATCCTGCGTCGACGACTGGCTGTTCAAAAGCAAGCGGATAATCCGCAGTCTGGCTTTGTTGAAATCGACGTTCAGGAGGCACTGGAAGACCAGCCACTGGTGAAGGTGCGCCAGTTTGCAATCGACGTCAAGCGGTTCAGTGAAGGGGCACCTGTCATTGATTGCGTCCGCTGGCTGAGCGATGTTTCGGCACCGCAAAAAGTGTCCGATCTGACATTTATTCGCGGTTTGCCGCTGAAAAAGGAATATCGCGCCGGCAAGATTCGCTACCTGAGGTTGCCGATGCGTGATGACGCCTTCCGCTGTCAGACCGCTGCCGCAACCGTCGACTTTCCCGTTGACGATCCTCTCTATCAATATCGTTGCGATACTTGGTTGTGCGACGAACTTCCGTTTGGCGTGGCACAATTCGAAATCCGCGTCACAGATGTCGAATCGGGCGGTCTGATTCGGCACGAGCATTGGACAGCGACCGATTGCTATCCCGCACCAGCGGTCGCGGCACCACATTCCAGCAAGAATCCTCAATAACACTTCGATCGAGCACTGATGAAGCGAGCATTGATTACTGGTATCACGGGACAGGACGGTTCCTATCTGGCGGAACTGCTGTTAAAACAAGGCTACGAGGTCCACGGTCTGGTGCGCCGCGTGGCACTCGAAGATGCTCGCCATCGACTGTCGCGAATTCTGCCGATTCGCGATCAGCTTCATTTGCATGCGGCGAGTCTGGAGAGTTTTCCGTCCTTGTACAGTGCCGTGAATCAGATTCAGCCAGATGAGCTTTATCATCTGGCCGCTCAAAGCTTTGTTTCCTATTCGTTTGACGACTCGTTTTCGACATTTCGAACGAATATCGACGGAACTCATTATGTCCTCGAATCCGTGAAGCAGGCAGCCCCGCGCTGCAAGGTCTATTTCGCGGGATCGAGCGAGATGTTCGGGAATGCGTCCGAATCACCGCAAAGCGAGGTCACCAAGTTTTCGCCACGCAGTCCCTATGGAATCTCGAAGGTGACAGGATTTGATCTGTCACGGAATTATCGTGAAGCGTACGGGATGTTTGTCGCATCGGGGATTCTATTTAACCACGAATCGCCACGACGCGGGTTTGAATTTGTCACTCGAAAGATCACATCACATGTCGCTCGTATCAAAAAAGGAATGATCGACAAGCTTCCGTTAGGGAATCTTGATGCGCAGCGCGACTGGGGATTCGCTGGTGACTATGTCGTCGCCATGTGGCAGATGTTGCAGCAGCCAAAACCTTGTGATTATGTCATCGCAACAGGTGAGACGCATTCCGTAAGAGAGTTCTGTGAAATTGCCTTCAGCCATGTCGGTCTCGACTGGCAGAAGCATGTCATCGTCGACCCCGATTTCTATCGCCCGGCCGAGATTCACCAGTTGATCGGCGATTCAACGCGTGCTCGTCAGGAACTTGGCTGGTCTCCAACAACGACGTTTTCAGAACTGGTTCGCAGTATGGTCGATCACGATATGCAGGTTTCGTGATCCTTCACGCACGGCGTCGTTGAGTCGGAAAAATGAATCGTCGACGATTTCATTTCGCCATCGCGGCGCGGTCATAAAGTTCCCGTAACGCGTCGCGCAAGTTTCCCCGCATGTCCTGAAACAGTTGATGGGTTTCAGTAAGAGTTGGAACCGCAGGAAATTCTGGCGGGGTGTTGCCATCGAGGTTGTCGACCGGGTTGTCGATACGGTACGAATCGATAAGACGGCGAACCAGGCCGAAGAGCAGTTCAGGATTGGTCTGGCAGCGCCAGAGCACTGGTAGTCGACCCGCACGATGTGTCGTGACAACCAGTCCTCCCGCATGACGCATCTGCCAACGAAATTGCCACCAGTCAGGAAGCCTGAGTTGTTCGCACCCATCCAGTAGAACGATGTCGCGCGATGACAGTTTTCCATCTGTTCTCGCGACAAATTCGTGGGGATAGGCATGATCCTGGCGATTGAGAAATACCGGATGGGTTCGAAATCCCTGCTCAATCAGTCGAGAGCCGAGGTCCTCCAGCAAAGTCGTCTTCCCCGAACCGTGCGGACCGATGATTGCCGCCCGATATCGCAAACCTTCCAGTCGCGACAACAGCGATGACCATCCCTGATCGGCTTGCGAGTGGAACTGATAGCGAAGTTCCAGCACTCGGGAAACGCAAAATGGGTTATCTCGAGCCCGCATCAGACTCCCAACTTGAATCGACCTGGTTGTTCGACGGGACGCAGAATGACCTCCGTTGCTCCCGGGGCCATCGTGAACTCTTTGCGACACGATTGCTCAGAGGGCTTTACGACAAGTTCCAGAGCCCAGACCAGCGAAATCAAATGGCCAGAAAAACTATACGGAGCTTCCGGCAGCGTGAATGACATCCGCCGTGACTCGGTGGAATTGGGACTGTCAATCGTGACGGAATGCTCAATCCCAACATCCGTGGTCCCCTTGCCTTCGGTATTCCAGACCGCTCGTAACTCAATCGCATCGGGCGGCGATTCCAGATCCCATGAAAGCGTTACCGAGATCTCTTCCCCCGGTTCGAACGACTTTCGATGGTTTTCGAATTCAATGGCAAGGTCTGGCATGCGAATGGTCCCAGCGACAGCGGTAGCACAAGCGTTCTACGCGATGAGTCTAATGAGAGTTGTCCCCTTAATCCATTTCGAGCGATCCCCGAGAATGGCAACCCTTCACCGAGACGAACGCGATGGGGATGTGGTTTCAGAAAACTATGGAGCATTTCATAAAGTAGGTGGGGCAAGCGGCGCGTCGCCGCGCCGGCCCACCTGCGTCAAAACGAAACGCAATCAACGAAACCGTTCACCGGGCCGCGGCGAACGAAAATGATTTCAGAAGCCACGCAGCCCGCGACTCCGCGTACCACGGTTTGTTCGTCGCCTTCACCCCTTGGCACTTACGGCCTGAAACTTCCCGATCTGCGGCTCCTCCAACATGCCACCGACGGCGAGCGCGACGGCCCGGCAAACGGCGGCTTGCAACGGCCACGAAAGATTCCCACCGCGACTCGCCGACGAGCAAGTGTCGTAGCGACTCTTTGCCCCGGCGAGAACTCGTCGGTGTCTCGGCGGCAGTTCGGCCAGAAACTCGGAATTTGCCACGAAGTCCGTTTCGATTTCCAATGCACAACTTCCGAGCTGGCTGCGGCGTTCCAACTCTCTCAAACTGTCGCCGCTCGCTGCCCGGACTAACGCGGCCAGGTCAAGCCGGGCGAAACGGGGGCACCCCCATACCACACAGAATGAAGGTAAAGCTCGCGACTTGTGCAGGGGCTTGCCGTTCTCCGGGTCCACAAACTCGATGCACCAATCGGGCGAAGCCTTGGCGAGCTTCTGCGGAGTCAGCGGCCGCTTTGCCAGGGCGTAGCAAGTGTAATCCAGGCTCATTGCTATGGTCTCGCACCAGCAAGCGACACGGTTCACCGGGCCGCGGCCGACCAATGTTGATTTCAGAAACCACGCGGCCCGCAGCTCTGCTTAAACAGATTTGTTCTGCTTCATTTTCGAAGCAATTGGAACTGTGAGCCTACCACTTTCCCTTCTCCTCACGCAAAGAGCGGTAGTCCTCAAGTTCGTGAATGATGAATGCCGCGCATGCCTGATAGCGATCTTCAAATTTCGAGGATCTGCATTCCGAGTCGTCGTCCGAAAAGTATCCTACGATGCAATGACCATCAACTTCATAGAAATACCACGCGGGCGACCAACGTTTGTCTTCGCTCCATCGCAGCCAACCGTCTACGATATCAGGCCGTTGTCGAAGTTCCCGATCAAGGTCTACCTGGCTCATTTGCATTTCGGCATGTAATCGTGCGGCACGTTCAAGCGATCTCAAATCGCGGGCTCCGGTGTCGCCATATGTCGTACCGATTTCGCAGCATTCAAGCGGGGTCATATTCAAACCATGCACGAAATAGATTCGAGAGCGGAGCGTCTGCGATAACCCGCCCCGAGCGGTTGAGCAACCGTTGCCCAACGCGCCATCAAGGGCTCGGCGTTCATCGTTTTGACTCGTCCCATTGTATAGGCTTCTCGGTTGCCCTCACCCTGAAGGCGAGGGCAACCGGCCGAGGACGGCCAACCTAGGCAACCCAGCGCGCGACAATCCAAGGCTTCCTTCGTAAAACCTCAGTCCAGCCCCCGGCACCCTGCCGCTGATGCGTCGCGCCAAATGCTGACCGCTTTCCTGATACTTTGAACAATCACGGAGTCATTTACAGCCCCAACAGCTTGCTGCACACAACTGAATACATCCACGACAGCGGTAGTATTATCGGCAGCATCCTTCATCCATTCGACCACTCTGTCTGGGGCATCTGGCGGATTTCCCCAACCTTCAGGATCATAACCGGCAACAAACCATGCCATGACTGCTGCGTCTCCAAGTTGTGTATGGGCGTCATCAGGACGATTTCTGGTCAGACTCCACCATAGATCGCCGAGCCGTTTTAGATCTGCATTAGTCTTGGGGCTTTTGATCCAGACGTGTAATTCGGCAAGGACCTTTTTCACAAAGTCGACGTCACGACGAGCGGCGACAGTCATCTTCAGTGCAGTTTCGACCACGGCAACAGCGGTCAGTACGGCAGGTTCCTTTCCGAGTTCGATAATAGCAACGGCCCAGTTAGCCAATTCACCGGTTGGTATCGGGCGTTCAGGAAACCAGAGAGTCTGCTCCAATATCGCATCACGTTCTGCCACCGTTCGTCCAATGTCGAGTGGTTCCGGAGCTTTCCCGTGTCTACCTAATGCACGATCAATTGCTTCGAGCTGAATCATTGATGACTTTGATTTCAGTAAACGCCGGATCGGCCACTCGTTAGCCGACGCGCGGGTCTTCAATCACGGCCGTAGCTTCGTCAACCGCTACAACTGGATTGTCACGATACAGCCCAAGGAAGGCAAAAATAATTGGGATCCAAATTGGCATCAAGAGAAGGAATTGAAACATGAGCCCGCCATTTGCGATACCCGTTGCAGCTCCAATCCCAAGTCCTGCAGATGGCAACGTCCACATCGAACTGATCGCGAAGAAATAGAGGACTTCGAACAGCAGCACCATTGCAATCAATCGTGCGCAAGTCGCGGAACCAAGACAGAGTCCAACGGAAGCTGCGATGATCGCAAGATAGCAACCGATGCAGATGGTCGACATGACATAGAACGCAGTGTAAAAGTGAGGCAAGGCAGCAATGTCCGGTGCTTGGTCGAAAGCACCACTAAATGCGGCGAAGAGGGAACCTGCGTTGTAAAACAGGCCGAGCACTCCGGTGACAACCAGCAACGTCGCAATCGCGCAGGAGACATATCTTTGTGGCGGTGTACGTCTGGCTGTAGTTGATTCCCAATAGTTGCTTCGCACGCGCATGTGCCATTACTCCCGTTTCATGTTCGCCTGCCGTAAATCCTTTAAATGTCACACCCATGTGTCTATGCGAGTAAAGACTTCATCGACAGCTTTGTCGGTGATGACATCTTGCAGTGAGTTGGCGAGAAACCAGTCCTGGCCCGTTCCGCCTGTCATGTAGTCTGCGTCGAGATCGGTGGTGACCGTGGTACGGTTCAGGGTGAAAGTGCTGTTGGCTCCGCCGCCGGTTGTCCCCAGCAAGTGATCCACCCGCGTCTGATAAGGATTGGCCGAAGCCCATTCTGCCAGCATCGCCTGCATGACTGCCAAATCGGTTTCGAACACGGACGAGCCTGACACGAGCAAGTCTTCACTGGTTCCCCCCACCAGCAAATCCCCGCCGCTCCCGCCGATCAGGATATTTCGGCCGCTCCCTCCGTTCAGAGCGTCGTTACCGGCGTTTCCAAGGATGATGTCGTTCCCCGCCCCACCCGAAATTGTGTCATTGCCTTCGCCGCCGGCGAGAAAGTTGCTGCCATCGTTCCCCGTCATCTGGTCGTTCCCCGAACCGCCAAACGCATTCTCGATGTTTGCTGATTGACCAACTCCAGCTTGCACAATGCGACGGTCCATGGTCGCCAGAGCGGTGTCGTTCGTCAGATTGACTGTCACCGCCGACACCAGCGTTGAAAAGTCCAGCGTATCTGTTCCTTCGTCTGCCAGTTCATTGACGGTATCAAGCTGATTAACGGTCGCGCGCTCGAAGAGGTACTTATCATTCCCCTTTCCACCGGCCATGACATTAAATCCATCGCCACCGTAAAGCCAATCGTTGTCTGCCCCCCCGTTCAGGTTGTCGTCGCCAATGCCGCCGATCAGCACATCGTCCTGGTTGCCACCTTCCAGCAGGTCGTTTCCCTGGCCACCTTCCAGTTGATCGCTGCCATCACCACCGGTCAATCTGTCGTTGCCGCCGTTTCCCAGCAGGTGATTGTTCTTCGCATTGCCTGTGATGAAGTCGTTCGCCGAACCGCCGAAGACATTTTCGAAATTGGCCGACTGACCAGTGCCAGTCTGCACGATGCGGAAGTTCATCGTCGCCAGAGCAGTATCGCTCGCCAGATTGGCCGTTACCGGGGTCACAAGCGCCGAGAAATCCAATGTGTCAACGCCTTCACCGGCCAACTCATTGATCGTATCAACCTGATTGACGGATGCGGTCAGAAAGATATAGACGTCGTTTTCCGTTCCGCCGACGAGCGCATTGAAGCCGTCACCGCCGTTAAGCGAATCGTTGCCCGCGTCCCCCTTGAGGTAATCGTCGCCCAGGCCGCCAATCAGCGCATCGTCCTGATTTCCACCCTTCAGCAGGTCGTTTCCCTGGCCCCCATCCAGTTGATCGTAGCCGTCGCCACCGCTCAATGTGTCGTTGCCGCCGTTGCCGTAAAGAAGATTGTTGGCCGAGTTACCAGTGATGACGTCATTTTTCGAACCGCCAAACACGTTCTCAAAGTTTATTGCCTGCCCGGCGGCCCCCGTCTGTACGATCCGATGGGCCATCGTAGCCAGTGTGGGATCGCTCGTCAGATTGACTGTGACAGCCTCCGTGACGGCGCTGAAGTTCAACAGGTCGGTTCCTTCATCAGGCTTTTCAACCACGGTGTCGATCTGATTTGTCGCAGTGTCGCTGAATCCATATACATCGTTTCCGATTCCACCAGACAACCTGTCGTTGCCTTCACCACCATTCAACCAGTCGTTGCCATCGCCACCGATGAGAATATCGTTGCCGCTGCCCCCGATCAGCAAATCTTGTCCCTCTCCACCGTCCAGAGTCACTCCTTGAGTCACGCTGCTGTCGACGCGGATCGTGTCGCTACCTTGCTCTCCGTAAACAGAAAGTGTCGTGCCGACGGCCAGGCTGTTGATCACGATGATGTCCTCCCCCTCATTCCCGTAGATATTGATTGCTGTCACCTGGGCGGGGGAATACTGCGCGACGACTCCATCGGCAGAGACATTCAGTGTCGCACCTTCTGAGACGGTGATGCCGGAGTGTTCCGGCAGACCGTAGACATTCAGTGTGGTCCCAACGAGTTGCATTATGCCACCGATCGTCCGAGTCACGGTGTTGCTTGGAGCGGTCCCATCGTTCACCTGAAAGCTCACTGTACGCGGGACTGATCTCTTGTCGGAACTGACATACGTCACCGAACGCAGGGCGTCCTGATAATTGGCGACAGAATCAGTACCTGTCAAAGTCAGGATCCCAGTCGCAGGATTGTACGACCCGCTGATATTTCCTTTATCAGCAAAAGAAAGAACGTCGCCGTTTTGTTGGCCAGCGGTGATTCTGATCGTTGCTCCTGTCAGGGTTGCACTGTCAGGATCGCCCAGGCTCAAGGTCGACGTGATAATGGTCGCTGGCCCTTTTGGCACATATGGCAGCGGGTTGGCTTCGATGTTTGACAGCGTCGGAGCGTCATTGGTTGCAGAGACCGTGATCGTAGTTGTCGCCACGATGCTATCGACAACGCCATCGTAAGCAGTCACTGTGATGGTCCGATTCGCCGTGCTCGGCGTGTCACTCGTGTTTTTGTACGTGACATTTCTGAGCAGACTCTGGAAATCGGCGATCGCGCCCGTACCGCTGGTCACCGTGATGGTTAAGGTTCGCGTGGAGGCCACGTAGGCGACCAGGAACGTGGTGCCACCAACCGTGCCTGTCGCGGTCTTGTCTGCGTTGAGTGTAACATTCACACCGGCGACTGCCAGTGACTCGGCAGCGCCGTCGGGGTTGCTATTGACGATCAGTGTCAGACTGGCCAGCGTCGTTTGCTCGGCGTCAGAGAGGGTTGCGTCCGTGTCGCTGATGGCCACCGCCGGGAAGTTCTCGATAAAGGTGGCGTTGAATGACGTACCCGCAGCATCTGCGCCGTTCAAGTCGACGATGGGAGGGGTGTTGGCGAATTCCGTCAACGTAACGTCCCCTGCCGCGCCAACCGGGTTGTAGTTGATTTTAAAGATCGTGCCGCCGACATTAAAAATGTCACCGTCGTTCAACGTCGTTCCGCCGAACTTAAACGAGCCACTCACCGTCGACCCGGTACCCGTACTGTCGATGATCCTAAAAACCTGCTTACTCGTCGCAGGCGGAATCGCATCGAGTGTGATTTGCAGGTCCGCCCCACCCAGTGACGTCGTGCGATTGGTGCCGACGACCTGCAGTTGGTCGAAACTGGCGGGGCCATTCAGATTGATGCGGTAACTGGCAGCGGGGTCGAATGTCACGGCACCGTTCACTGTCACGCTGCCCGTTGCGGCGACACCTGGCGCCAGATTTCCTTTAATAATCAGTGTGTCACCCGAGAGCGCCGTGCCTCCGAAGCTTTGTGTAACATTGCCACCTGTGCTGACTTGGAGCGAGTTGGTTCCAGCCAGATCAATCGGGGCGCTGAAGTTGATAGTGCCAGTAGAGATGTTACCGATATTAAGCTGTGAGGCATTGATGAAGTCCAGTTCGGAGTCGGTCAGCCCCAGCGTACCCGCGGTGTTGCTGCCGAGATCGATCGATCGCGCCAGCTGCTCCGACGCAAGCGATACCGTACTCGTGCTGCTGATGGAGCCATTCAGACTGGCATCCGCCGCCGTCAGGCTGATCGTGCCCCCCAGCGCCGCAATTGCGCCCCCAGGGGTTCCCTGCGTAAAGATCGCGCCGATCCCTGGTTGGCGCCGGAGGCAAATTCATCACCAGAGGCTCCCACGAGAATCGTATTCCCATCGGCACTCAACGCCACTGAAACGCCAAATGTATCGTTTGCAGCACCATCGGCGGCGGTCAGTATCTGTTTCTGTGTCCAGACGGCTCCCGAGCGAACAAACACCCTCGCCGAACCCTGATCCAGATTCGCTCCCACATCGTCCGTTTGGACCCCGATGACGGCAATGTTTCCGTCTGCACTCAATGACACCGATGTGCCAAACAGATCGTCCATTGCGCCGTCAGCCACGGTCAGTTGCTGTTGCTGTGACCAGATACCTCCCGAGCGAACGAACACAGTCACGGACCCTTGATCCCGGTTGGCTCCCACGTCATCACGAGTCGCTGCAATCAGGGCGGTGTTCCCATCGGCACTCAATGCCACTCTGGCACCAAACCAATCTTCCGTCGCGCCGCCGGCGGCCGTCAGTTGCTGCTGCGCAGTCCAGACCCCGCCAGCGCGGACGAAGACCGTCGCTTTCCCGTTACCCACTCTGTCCTGACTGGCTCCTACAAGAGCAGTATTTCCATCCGCACTCATAGCAACTCTGACGCCGAAAAAGTCACCCGCTCCGCCGCTACCGCCAGTCAATTGCTGCTGTTGAGTCCAGACACCTGCAGACCGAACGAAGACGACGACAGTTCCCTGGTCTTCGTTGGCTCCCACGTCATCAGAAAAGGCCCCGATGATCGCAGTGTTTCCATCCGCACTCAGCACCACTGAATTTCCAAAGAAGTCGTTCGCTGCGCCGCCGTTGGCCGTCAACTGCTGTTGCTGAGTCCAGACACCTCCAGAGCGAACAAAGACTGTTGCCGTTCCTTGATCAACGTTGCCACCCACGTCATCACCGATGGCTCCGATGATCG
>CAIWEX010001250.1 GCA_903911795.1 uncultured Schlesneria sp. | reverse complement strand
GTGCTCCAGCCACTCGATGGAATGTCTCATGATCTCGATGCGATCAGCGCAACAATAATCAAACGTCTCCTCGCGATCGGCAGACGAATGGCATTTGAATATTCTGTTACGGTTCGAGGAGTAGTTTCAGCGTTGGTTGAGTACTCGCCTGCTTGAAGGCCTCGACAGCATCGCTCAGTGGATATGTTGCCTCGATCAGGGAATCGACATAAATCCGGTGGTCGCGCAGTGCGGCCAGTGCCGGTTCGAATGGGCCGCAACGTGATCCAATGACCGTGAATTCGTCGATCACAATCGGGGCGAGTGACAGTGTCTGCGTTCCTGCGACCGTCGTCTTGAGGACCAGAATGCCACGCGGTTTCAACAGGCGGAGGGCAGATTCCATTCCTGTCGGTGAACCGGTGCAGTCCACGACAATGTCCGCTTCGCGGGAGGCTACGATATCACCGACTAAAGCGGTGTCGATTCCGAGTGCGGCCAGCAAACTCAGTTTGCGGCTGTGCTTGCCAACCACCGTCAGCCGACATCCTGATTGTGCAATCACCTGGGCACACAAGTTTCCCAATCGTCCATCACCGAGAACGATGACTCGCTGGTGGGGATTCAACGGAACTTGCGCTGGGATCTGGAATGCCGCTGCGAGTGGTTCGGTGAAGACGGCCTGGTTGTCTGAGATGCGATCGGGGACTGGATGCAGGTTGCGTTCGGGGACTGAGATGAACTCAGCAAACGCTCCATCGCGTTGAAGAATCCCCACGACCGTGCGATGCGGGCAATGTGTCTGCAGGCCACGATCGCAATAGTCACAACGATGACACACGCAATTGATTTCGCAGACCACGCGTTGTCCACGCAGCGGCCCCGTTTCAGGGACGCCGACAAATTCATGGCCGAGGATGCCACGAAAGCCCATGTATCCTTTCACAAGCTGCAAATCGGTTTCACACAGGCCAGCCTTCAGGACTCGGACCAGGACTTCACCCGGTACAGGTTCTGGAATCGGACGCTCGACGACTTGCAGACCTTGCTCATCCAGGACAACAGCACGCATGTCAGTTTCGTTCCGTGAAGGATCTGTTGAAGGGATTTACAGTGAAAGACATGCTCGACCCGCCTGACGCAGTGCATCCAGCAGGTGATCGAGGTGCTTGCCGGTCGTCAGCGGATTGATCAACGTGACACGCAAGGCCTCGGTTCCATTCAGTCGCGTGGCGACAAGATAAAATTCGCCGGACTCAATGACCATGCGCCGGATTCGCCGCTGGAATTCGCCCTGTTCTTCCAATGTCGCCCCATCAAGTTCAGGAGGAAGGTGTCTGAAGGCGACGATATTGCATTGCGGTTCATGCAGCGGTTCGAAGTCGGGACTCGCGGCCAGCTTTTCATGAAACAGTCGGCCCAACTCCATCGTCACGTCGACCAGATCGGCGAAGAGTTGCGGTCCGAACAATGACCAGACTCCCCAGAGGCCATAGGCCGCAGAACGCTTGGTGCATTCGACCGTTCTCAAGCCAAGATCGTACTCCGCCAGGCCGGGGGCTGTCGGATCGAACAGGTAGGGAGCGTCCTGATGAAACGCCTCATAGCTGTGCTGTTTCTGACGAAAGAACAGGAACGCACATAGAGCCGGGACGAACAGCATTTTGTGGGCATCCCAGACGAGACTGTCTGCCCGCTCCAGACCTTTTGCCAAGTGCCGATGCTGTTCACTCAACAGAACCGAGCCACCATGAGCCGCATCGACATGCAGCCAGACTTGATGCTGCTGGCAGACATCTGCGATTTCATCGAGCGGGTCAAACGCGCCGATCGGAGTCGAGCAGGCGCAGGCAACGACCGCAATGATGGGATGCCCTTCACTGCGAAGTCGAGTCAGGGTCTGATCGAGTTCCGTGACATCCATGCGGCGGCGATCATCGAGTCCGACCTTGATGACGTGGCTGGTTCCCAGTCCCAGAATTCCCGCCGATCGGGCAATGCAATAGTGCGTATCGGACTGGACCACGAGGACGGGAGGCTTGGTGGGTGCACCGAGTCCAGATTCCCAGACACCTTTCAGTGCCACATTGCGTGCCACCAGCAGTGCATTTAAATTGGCGATCGATGCCCCATGCGTGACAAACCCTGCGTAGTCGCTTTCGGTCCATCCGAGATATTGAGCGAGTTTACTGACCATGGCGAGTTCAACAGACGTTGACCATGGCCCCATTTCATATACCGCCATCACCTGATTGGTGACGGATCCGACCGCGTCAAACAACCCAGCCAGTGGAATCGGAGGGGGAACCTGGTGCCCGACGTATCGTGGGTCATGCAGATTGTGACCGTGAGAAAGCATCTCATGGACGAGTTTCTCAAACCGCGTCACCAGTTCAGTAGGATCCGTAGATTCAACCGCATTGTCCGCCAGATGTGCGGCCCGGGCGATATTGTCCTGGGGTGAGGCCCAGTTCAGAACGCGACCTTCGCAGGCCTGAACACGGGTGAGATGTCGACCGAGTTCCTGAGCCAGCTTTTCGCCGGCCGTCTGCAGCAAGGCAGGGTCATAGGCCAGTCGAATTCGCTCGTGAATCGATTCCAGGCGATCGGATGCAGGCTGATCCATTTCACGCGCCTCTCGAAAAGAGATCCTCCGCCGCGTCGGGAAGCTACTTCAATGACAGCAGGGCATTCTGGGCATCCACCCGGATACGGACTTCGGCATGATCTGACACGAGTGGTTTGAGCAATTCGCGAAACTCGGACTTGTCGGCGTCGGACATTTTCGGTCCCAGCATCGCAATGGCTTTCAGCGAATTGGTCAGCACCATGAAATGCTCAATCTGCTCTTCGGGCTTCGTCGGTGGCTTCTCGGTCAGAGCCCGCTTGAAGACCGCCAGGCCGTCATGATTTCCCTGCCGAGCCAATGCGATCGCGGCGTTAACGCACGTTTTCCAGTCTGCGTTTTCGAGCAGCACATGAAGTTGCTGATCAGACTTGGAAGACTTGAACAGCCCCAGCGCGAACGCGGCGGTCTGTCGCATCAACGGCGTGGGATCCGCAGAGAGTTCAATCAGAGCATCAACGGTTTCGGAGTCGTCGAGCGGTGTTCCCTTTTCGAAGTGACGACCGGCAATCATCGCGATCGATGCGACACCACTCTTGCGAATTTCGATATCCAGTTTTGGCTGCAACGACGCGCGCAACGGCGGAAGCGTCACCGACGGGACATCGAGCAGCCCGATCGCCCGCGTCAAATATTGCTGGATGGCAACGGTTTCGTCGGAGTTCGAACCCGTCTTTAATTCGCGAGTCAGCTGGTCTGAGAGAACCGTGGCGATTTGCTGGTTGGTTGCCAGTTGCTGGCCCTGGTCCCCTCGCCGTCGATCCTGATCGAGAACCTGAGCCAGTCCATACATGGCTCGCTTGCGGATATGGTTGTTGGGACTCTGCAGTTCCTCGACCAGGTTCCGCCAATCCTGTTCGCCCGCAGCAATCTGCCCAAAAAGAGCCCAGACGGCCACAACGGCCAGCACGATCAACCCGGGGACGACAAACAATTGGATGATGAAACCGGCAGAGGGTGGCTGAACTGGCGGCAAATCATCGGACAGATCGGGACGCGAGAGTCCTGAGTCTTGAGGAATCGTTGGCGGGGACGGCGGAGTCGAATCGGTCATGCTTCAACCAATGGGCAAGTAAATGATCGTCATTGCAGCCGGATTATAGGGGACGGGACAGCCAATTTCAGCCAACCCTCGCCGGGGACGCCCGGTTTCGCGCTGAATTCCGAAAATCAAGACTTGCGGGGGCACTCGAAGGCCCTCGCAATGCCATTGCATGCGACATAAGCACAACACAGCCATCAGGTTTCGACGGAATTTCCGCCAATCAGCCTCGAGCGAGTTTCTCGGCACGCTGATTGAGTTCGACAGGGACCTTGTCCAGCAACTGATCGATCACTCGATCGGGCGTCATTCCTTCACTCTGGGCCGCAAACGTGGTGACAAGCCGATGCCGTAACACAGGATGTGCGACCGCTTTGATGTCGTCTGTAGTGACATGGAATCGCCCTTCCAGCAGCGCTCGTGCCTTGGCTCCGAGAATCAGGTATTGGCCTGCTCGAGGTCCCGCCCCCCAGGAAACGTATTCCTTGACGAATTTCGGGGACTCGGGTTCCTTGGGGCGGGTCGCTCGCACGAGATCGCGAGCATAAACAAACACATGTTCGGCGACAGGGACCTTACGGACGACTTCCTGCAGCGCCAGGATCTGTTTCCCTGTGAGCGTGACATTCAGTTGAGGTTCTTCGCCACCAGTCGTCTGCTTGAGAATTCGCAATTCTTCGGCCGATGTCGGGTAGCGAACGATGATGTTAAACATGAAGCGGTCAAGTTGGGCTTCGGGCAGCGGGTACGTCCCTTCCTGCTCGATCGGGTTCTGTGTCGCCAGGACGAAAAACGGCAGCGGCAGCTTGTACGTGTTGGACCCTACCGTCACATGCCGTTCCTGCATTGCCTCCAGCAGGGCTGCCTGAGTTTTGGGTGGCGTCCGGTTGATTTCGTCGGCCAGCAGAATGTTGGTAAAGATCGGCCCCTGCATAAACTGAAACAATCGCCGTCCCGATTCAGGATCTTCCTGCAGCACATCGGTCCCGGTAATGTCTGAGGGCATCAGGTCGGGGGTAAACTGGATTCGGCGGAACGACAGTCGCAGGATCTTGGCAACGGTACTGACAAGGAGCGTTTTTGCCAGTCCGGGAACCCCCATCAACAGGCAGTGAGATCGACAAAACATGGCAATCAGCAGTTGGTCGACGACTTCCGCCTGCCCGATGATGACTTTGCCAATTTCCTGCCGTAGCCGAGCGTAGGCACTGGCGAGCCCACGAATTGCCGCCAATTCACGATCACGAGCGGCGGCCTCATCAGCAGAGGGATCATCTTCAGCGGGAATAAACGTCATGTTGCTGACTTCCGGGGATCGAGTTTTAGACGCAGTCTGATTACGATAACGAATTGGAGGGGGAGTTGGCGATGGTCAGAGGCCTGGTGCCGGTTCATGACTTATTTTTCGGGTCTGATGACGCGAAAATTTCGCGACTCCTTGTGTTATTGCGCGAGCGAAGGATTCTGTGATGACGGATCGAGACCGATGGCCCGATGATCCGAATGCGTCAGCGCCACCTGCAACGAGAAAGCAGTCTGGCGGGTGTGGCAAGCTGACCTTGGTCATTTTTGGTTTCGGAATATTGTCATTGTTGCTGTGTTGCGGCGCCGGCACCTGGTTTACGTGGACATTATGGCCGAACATCGATAACAACCCCGCTGCTGTCACCGAGATGGCCGAAAAGATTCTGGAACTGAAGGTTCCCGAGGGATTTGAACCCGACGTCGCAGTGTCATCAAACACTTTTTTCTGGACATTGCGCGTCGCCACTTTCAAGCGGCCTGACAAAAAAGGTGTTCTGGTACTGGGGGCAGTGGAAACTAGCTTCGCACAAAACAAACCGGTGGATTTCCAGAACAGCGTCCATGGAAACAAGCAGCCGAAGGATCTGAAGATCCGTAAAACGGAAGTGCGTGAATTCGAAGTTCAGGGTAAGAAGATTGCGTTTCGATTTTCTGAAGCGACTGAAACTGAGACCAATCAAGATATTCGAGTGATTGAAGGCGAATTCCCCACTCCAGGCGGCACCAAATTTCTTAAGTTTTACATGCATGCCGAGGAATACCGCGACGAAATCGCCAAGGCCTTAATCGAGTCGATTCGTTAGCCGCCCGTGGTTGCGTTGGAAAACCCCGCTTATCAAGAAGTCAAAAAAGGTCGTGGTGGAATGATTTCGAATGCATCGAACGCTGGGCCAACTCCTGAACCGCCACGGCAACGGACCTTACAATCGCGATTGACGTCGATACTGGCGATCACATCGTCCGGCATGCTGCTTTGCTGCTGCATTCCGATGGTGGCTCTCAATATGATCTTCGGCGTTACCGTCGAAAACGAGCCGGAAAAAGTCCATGCGATTGCACTGAAAATCGTTCCAATCGCGATTCCGAGCGGATTCGAAGGAATCGAAGCAAGAACCGCTGACAATTCACTATTCCGTGTCAAAATTGCGAAGTTCAAGCACGTGGAAGGTCGTGGCAAACTGGTCATGGGCCAGTTACACACACGATTACTTCCCATCGAAGATGAATACGAATTCAAAAATCTTCAGATGTTGCTGAACCAGATTTCGCCAGGCATGCGAAATCTGGATGTGAAAGAACGCCGTGACGAGGAGATTCTGATCGACGGAAAGAAAGTGATTATTGAAATCGTTGACGGAGTCGACATCGGCTCGACGACCCGGATCAGGCAAGTTTCCGGGGCATGGTCGAATTCCGAGTTTGTCTCTCAGATCCTTCTGCAAGTCGAAGAAGGCTTCTACACCAACGAAGACATTGATGCGATGGTCCGCTCACTCGGAACACCGCCTGCCAAGGAAACAGTTCCTGGCAACGAAGCGCCTCCTGCGGTGAAGAATCAGTGATGTTCTCGACTCCGGTCGGAACTATCCCGATCGGTGCGATTCACAAAACCACGGTGGGACCAGCGGGGGCGCCGTTATAG
>CAIWEX010001249.1 GCA_903911795.1 uncultured Schlesneria sp. | reverse complement strand
AGATGTTCGTCTGGTCCATGTATTCAGCGCCGGGATTGATGGTATGGGCTGGCAGGCGACCATAAATCCGCTTCAATTGCGATTCGCTTCGATACGGGCTGTGATCTCCGGTGAATTGACGCAGGTCAAAGGGCTTGATGCCTTCGCCGACCTGAGAACCATAGGTGTAGACGGGGATCAGCCGATTTGAGTGAGTTCCCCACTGTTTGTAATTGGCAGGATCAGGTCCCCAGTGACCAAAGTCGGCTTTATTCGCTTCAATCGCCGCTACTTGCAATTCGCGAATATGGTCAGCGTGCAATTGGGGTAGCGTTGCAAGTCGGCAGGAGAAAATCACGCAAACGCAGACGATCAATCGTACAACAACTGTCATTTCGGCAAGCTCGCGCGAAGGAGGTAGACGGTATAATGCATCATGATTGTGGTGCACCAGCGCCAAATCGGCTGTTATGCGTCTACAGCTTCTCGATCCGCCAAGCGACTTGCAACCCGGGCCGATGAATTCTCAGTGAAGTCACGGCATGCCACGGGGCCCGGGAACGTCAGGCAGGACATATGGTGATCCTGCCCCGATTCTCCCTTCGTAATTCGACGTACTGCGGGACGTCCGATTCGAAGTATGTGGACATTGATTGAGTGCATGCGCCTGTCGTGGTGTTGCTCGTTTTTGCGGAGCCAGGGCAATCTGCCTATTCCACCAGATCAATCGTCAGGCGATTCTCTCCAGTGGCTTTGATGGTGTACGACAGTCCGCTGGTATCTGACTTGGCATACTTTTGAGGGATTGTTGTCGCTGGCAGTGGAGCAACGCCGCCATTTGCCGCGATGGCAGCCTGCGTTTCCGCGGCTTTCTTCATATAGGCCTCAGACTCTTCTGGCGTCGTGGGTTGCTTCGTGACTTCACCAGTCCCCGCCTGACCTTCGGTGATCGAGACCTTGACAGATCCGATCACGGCACCGCGGCTGGCACCTGTGGAGACGGTGAACTTCCCATCGGGGCCGGTGACTCCCATGGCAAATGGCCCCTTCTCAGGGATCAGCGTGACGGTGGCACCGGCGAGTGGCTTCCCCTTGAATGTGACAACACCATCGACAGGTGCGAGTTTGGGTCCGCTTGAGGACGAACATCCGATGAACAGGCAAACGGCAACGGAAAGACAATTGCGGAAATTGATAGTCACGGAAAAATCCTTCTTCGCAATCGAGGCGGCAAAGAAAAAGAAAAGATCAGGAAGCAGTAATTTGCTGCTTCCTGACTTCTAAACCAAGAGATTTTGAACTCAGTCGAGAAGCTTAGAATTCGCCAACCACGAGACCATCAGCTCTGCCACCCAATCGCTGGAAGGTATTGGCGTGATCAATGTTCTCACTGAGAAATCGAACGGTACCGTCAACGAACAGGAACTGTGCTCCGCCGACATGTCGGGAACGGAAACCCCAACTGATATTCCACTTGTCCTGGCTGGTGCAACCAGCAACCTTGATCTGGCCAGCGGTCGCCCAACTACACGTGGTAAAGTCGTTGATCGGAACAATCGTTGAAGAATGGAAATTTCCCATCCCGTTCGAATGCCACAGCCCACCGCTGGAATGATCGTTGCATGACGGGAGAACTTCACCCATGTGAATGGTGTTTGAAGTCCCGTCGGTCACATCACGGATTCGAATCGACGGTCCATCTCGACTACCCATTCCAGAAATCTGGGTGCCATCGATTGAATCCCCGTTGTTGGGATTTACTTTCTGGGCAAACTGCTGATACGGGTTGCAGTTACCACCATTGGAAACGTTTCCCTGCGAACCTAGAGACGCATCATAGTTCGTCTGAGCCCATCCGTTCAGGATGGGGACGCCAACGCTATCTGTCGGGCAGATTGCGGTCGTCAAAGTGTGCAATCGAACCGTCTTTCCGTCAGGCAGAACCTGCCCGGTTGCATCTCCTGCGAGACCGAAATTGATCTGCTGAAAAAGAGGCGCCTGATCAATAAAAGGGAGCAGTCGAGCATGAAATCCAAGCGCAGGCTGAACGGCACAGCAGCCACCCGTTCCACCAATCGGATACATGCCATGCACATCGTGGTAGTTGGCAAACGCCAGTCCATACTGCTTCAAATTGTTCTTGCATTGCGTCCGACGAGCGGCTTCGCGAGCCTGTTGAACTGCGGGCAGCAATAGTGCGATCAGAACTGCGATGATGGCGATGACCACCAGCAGTTCGATCAGGGTAAATCCACGCGATCTGCGTAGTCTTACACTCATAGAACCTCCTCTTTTTGAAAACGGCGAAAAACGGTCAACAAAACTGATTGCCCAAACTTTGACGGCCCGGCTGAAATAGATGCAAATTGGCGGGGATGTCTTAAAACGAAACACCGCTAATTGGGGGGAGCAATCCTAACGGATTCTGGGCATCCTTATCAACAGGTATCGGAATTTTCGTGGAAAGAATCTTTTCATGCGAGGTGAAATGCGAAATCCAGGCGTCGAACTAAAATTCCATAGTGGCCAAGGGTAAACGTGTTCGATCGCCAGTCTCGCGTAATTCGTTAAGAATGGCGGTCACATCCGGTGTGACGAATCCGCCGAACAGTCGCTTATCGTTGGCTTTGAGGCGAACTTCGACACGCTTTTCGAAGTCGATCACTTCGGGGAGAAAACGGATGGTGTACCGCTTGGCGGGCCCACCGATTGTCACTTTCAAGTTTTCTCTTTCGGGCTTCACAGTGACGTCGAGATCCATCACATTGATCCCTTTTCCGGCCCCTGGAGGAGCCGGCAGGATGGTCGTAAACGGCAGATCAACTGCCGTCAACCAGAAAAATCGGTTGTCGGTTTTCCGTAATGTTTTCGCACTGATTGTATTTGTCACCGCAGCACGACGGTGAAGATCCATCCAGTCAAAAAGCTTGGGAACTTCGTCCAGGTAGCGGTCCAGTCCGCGCCCCAGATATTCCACGAGCATGAAATCAAACTGCGCTCCTTGATTCAGAAACTTTTCGAAGGTCACGTCGTTCCCGGTGTTTCTCACAACGTTTTGAGTTCCCGCTTCGGGGCTGAATCCGTGTCCGATCACGTACCATGCGGTCAGTCGTGCATTCATGTACGTGATCTTGGGATAGTGCTGGCAATCGCCTCCAATCGGAATCACTCCGGCGAATTCATCGGGATGGGCCATCCCGATATCGAAGGCGGCATCTGCACCCATGCCATGACCAGCAAGAAAAACTCGATTGGAGTCGACGTTAAAGCGTTTTCGGGCATCACGCATCGCTTCAATCACAGCCTGATGTGACGTTGGGCTATAGTCGTAATCCGCCTTTCTCGCTTCGGCATAATCCGGCACGATCAGGATATACCCGCGGCGCATCGCCGGGCCAGGACGGTCGACATCACCGCCCCACCATTTCACGGTGTCTTCGTCTGAGTGATCACGAGATCGCAATGCCACGAGCAACGGGTAGCTGTGATGGGGCGAATATTCCGGTGGCAGCAAGACCTTGTAGGTGAAGGCGGGGGTGTGTCCCGGAGCGGTCGCAGAAACGGCGTGGACTTCGCCCGGACGAATATCTCCAGCGTCAAGAATTGAGGG
This sequence comes from uncultured Schlesneria sp., assembly GCA_903911795.1. Taxonomy (GTDB): domain Bacteria; phylum Planctomycetota; class Planctomycetia; order Planctomycetales; family Planctomycetaceae; genus Schlesneria. The sequence continues at coordinate 5,349 of CAIWEX010001249.1, read as the reverse complement.
GAGAAGTGACGTCAGTTGCAGAACGACCTTCGGACCGACCCCTTCCACGCGTCGCAGTTCCTGATAGAGTTGATCCCGTTCCTGGACAGTTTCGGCCCGTGCAGCTTCCAGGGCGATATGCCGCGCATCCCAAAAGCGAATCGCCATCTCCAGGTCTGTGATCGCGTTCGCCGCCCCGACAACCCAACCTGAATAGGCCAGCGCCAACCGCTGTTCGGTCGTCAGATTGGAGTCGTTTTCTGACTGCAGAAACGCGTCCATGCGTGGCAACGTTTCGACATTCAACTGCTCGTTGATTTCGGCACGCAATGGCTGCAGCTTTTCGATCTGCTCGGGTGACTTCAGTTTCGACTGCAGTTCGATCAACAGATTCTTGGCGCGGTTGATGGATTTCCCCATCTCTTCGTAGTCCTTCAGGAACTTACGAACATCGTCGAGAACCGATCCGCCGAGTTTATAGGTACTCAAATGAACGGCGAAGTCATAAGCCAACTGGTGCTGGCAAACAGTGCGTCGCCGAGTCAATTCACGCAGAACTTCACGTCCGAAGTAGTCAGTCAATTCCGCTCGAACCAGATCTGCCCTCGGCTTTTGATCAGGAAAGTCCTCGACAATTCCATTCAATTCCTTCATGGCGTCGTCGAACATGTCGGCTTGTGAGTAGAACCGAACGAGTGCGAAACGTGCGGCCGGTTCGGTCGGCTTGACCTTCTTCTGAAGCATCGCTTTCAGCGTATCAACGGGCAATGCCTTCAGGGACATTCCGACTTTCCAGTTATAATTCATTCCCTCCAGAATGAAGTGATCAGGTTCTATTCGACTGATTCCCTGGATGACGTTCAAATTCCCTTTCGATGCTGCCAGTGTAATCGTCCGATGGCCAAACTCATCAAACGGAGTGACGTTGACTACGGAACCGACCGACGAAATCTGACGTTGCTGATTGTTTTTCAACAGCGTGAAAACAAATGCTTCCGGCCGCGAAGGAGCCTGGTTCTTGTCGACGTCAGCGTCAGGGATCTGTCGACGTGGGACGTAATAACGCTGCCAGCCATTATCAACCAGGATGATATTCTGAGGATTGGGATCTGCATCCACCACAACGAGTTTTCGGCTGATCCCGATGGGAGGCTCCGACAGCTTCGTCATCAGCCAGAGATTCCCGTTCAGCACTGTTCCGTTTTTCAGGCGAACTTCACCACCCATGACCGTGCGTGCACCAGGAGCAGATAGTGAACACGACGCCGCGATCAGAATCAGCAGATACGGCACTGCAGTACACGGTCGTACAGTGCGAATCCCCAACTTTAACCAAGCGATCGCCCTGACCACGGTCTACTCCCTAGCAAATCGCGCCATCGGTCCAACAGACTGAATCGATCCAGTTTGCAGTCTCGTCAGGCCAGAATTCCGCGATGAACCAGGTCGCCCATCAGCGGGAATTCAGAAACCCGGCAATCGAATCCCAGATTTGCGCCCGGTAATAAATGACTGCAAATAGCCCCCCGAAGACGAACACCAGCCAGACGACCAAACTGATCAATCCGGTTGTCCCTGAAATCAGATTCCTGAACCAGCGGTTCCAGCCGCGCCATTCGTATTGTCGTTCAATATCCTTGTAGATCGACTTCATGTCTCCTGCCTTCTTATCGGCTATTTCTTTGACGTTCCGGCTTTCGACATACTTTTCGAAGTCAGGAAAATAGCCGATCGGCATGAATTGATCCGCCGCCGTTCGTTTCGCGCGGGACTTTGTGTCGATTGTTCCGTTTTTCAGCCCCAGCAACACCTGCTGCGTCGTGAACTTCCCAATCGTATCTTTCCCTTGCGGGGTCCGATACTGAACGATCCAGGCTTCATTATTCGCAACAGGCTTGGTTCGAGCAGCAGCATCTTCTGCCGATGTTCGCCCTGCTGCAGAACCCGTTGCCATCGTTCGAGCAGCGGGAACCTGAGTCGCATTGGCACGACTGGCAGGTGCAGATGCCGTTTGAACCACCTTGTCAGGGGCATCGATAAAGCTGAGTGATGGATTCTCCATTCCGACACTCGTCAGCAGTTTGATAACTTCCGAACAGTCCTTGCAGCGGACGTTCAAATCTTTGGCGATCATTTGATCAATGATCAGATCGAGTCGTTCGGGAATTTCTTTATTGAGGCGACGTGCGGGCGTGAACAGCCCTTTTTCCTTGTTAGTAATAATTTCGAGGACCGAACCACCCTCAAACGGAAGCTTACCCGTAATGAAATAATAGAGCGTGATCCCCAGTGCATAGACATCGGTTCGGGCGTCCACGTGCTTGGCATTGCGTGCCTGCTCTGGAGCCATGTAATAGGGGGTCCCCAGACCAGTCCCGCTCTGCGTCATCGACATATCTTCGTCGGTGGCTTTCGCCAGTCCGAAGTCTGCCACCTTAACCTTTCCCTTACTCGTCAACATGACGTTATCGGGTTTGATGTCGCGATGGATCATATTCTGGTTGTGGGCCACTTGCAGGGCCTCAGCACAACGCAGGATAACATGCAGTGCGTCTCCGACCGACAACTTACCGAGCTCGTCCATCCATTTCTGCATGCTTTTGCCGTCGACGAATTCCATGGCCACGAAGTGGAACCCATGGGCTTCGTCGACGTCATACACACTGACGGCGTTCTCGTGATTCATCTTTGCCATCGCGCGCGCTTCGCGATTGAATCGCTGGACAAAGTCACTCTTGCCTGCCAGTTGCTTCGACAGAACCTTCACCGCAGCATTGCGGCCGAGCTTGGTGTCTTCGGCGAGATAGACTTCACCCATCCCCCCCTGCCCCAGCTTCTTGATCAATCGGTATTTTCCGAGGTGAGTCAGCTTACCAGGCTTAGGAGCCCCCTCTGTGGGTGTGGAACTGCCAGATGGTTCTGTGGGATTTGCCATGCTGAATATCCAAGAGACATGCCACGGAGGGAAATGCTTGCCCGCAGCCACTGAAGAGAACAGCGCCGAAGTCAATTCGATGTGGCAGCATTATTGCCGTAAACAGGAGACTCTGTAAACGTGACTCCCGCGGGGATTTGCAGCAATTCGTCGTTTTGGCTGCGTGATCAGTTCCACGAGGGGTCAAATCGAGAGAGCGACTGAATTCGTTCAAGCTGAGCGAGAACCTGCCGCGACCTGGATGCGGAAACGGGAGCAGGGGCACTGTCGAAATGGCCGATGGCCCGGCGAACCATGTTCGCTTCGGCATGTGCCCAGCCGATTTGTGCAAGCAGAACCGCTAGATTCATCAGGTCAATTCCCGCTAAACGAAGTTCGTTCCGGGAACAATGTTGCCGGTAAACCTGAATCAGCGATCGGATTCCGTCGCGTGGATTGTCCAACAGTCCTGACATCGTGGATATTGTTGCTTGCGCCTCCAGGTCGACAGAGAACTCGGTATCGTCGTCCAGCTCGACGCACGACTCCGCGAGACACGAAGCCAGTTCGGTCCGCTTCGACAGCCATGCATCATTAGCGAGTCCGAGAAGTTCTGCTGGGCCGCAATCATCCAACTGCAGCAATGCTCTCTGCTGGAATCGCCGAGCCAGATCGGCATCCCCCAGTTCGCGGTAGATCACCGCCAGGTTGTGGAATATGACCCCGAGTGCCTCGCGGTTTCCCGTGGCTGAGGCCCGATCGATCGCCTGTGTGAACAGGCAAATCGCCTCGTGATAGCGTTCCCGTTCTGTCAGCGAGCCGGCATAGGCAATTCGGCTGACGGGTGTCGCGTCGGACTCGATCGCCGCTTGAAAACAGGCGTCTGCATCGCTCCATGCTCCGTTCAGGGCGTGACGCTCGGCGCTGCGCAGATTTCTCTTGACCTTTAAGGAAAGTTGATCAGAACCAGAATTCGACATCCGTTCGCTCTCCATTCATGCTCGATTAGGGGACACAAGCAGAACGAGCATGGTGTGCGAAGACCTGGTGCCCAGAAATTCATTCTGGTGCACGAATGGATCCGTCCATCCTGCCGGAATTTGGCACAACGAGTCTTCAATGCGACCTGAGATCAACGCATTGTGCTTATTTTACCCAAATTGTCAACTCTGCTGACAACAAGGAATTTTTCGAATATACCGATATTGTGGGGAATACGTTTTAAGAGGCCACGCCGTCCCGCATGTAATCTTCCGCATCTCGGCGTTGAATCAGCACCCCAACAGCCTTGATCGGCAACAAGCGACGCATGTCAGATTGGCAGGGAGACTGCACCCTACCGGGACGATCTCGCCACGTTGGCAGTGTGCCGCGAAACGCGTGTTTCCACAAGGTGTTGTCTGTTCAGTGGTTACTGAGTCGCAGCGGATTGGCGCGCAGTTCGCTTAGAGAATTCACCGTCTCGCAGTGTCGGTAGACAAAATTTAAGCTCGGCCGCAGGGTGCCTGCAATTCTGGAGAAGGTGAGATGGCGAAAAAGGCAAGTGCCTCGAATGACATCAAGTTGGTTCCGCTCGGCGATCGCGTGGTCGTGAAGCGAGCCGAGGCCGAAACGAAGACCGCTGGCGGCATCGTGCTGCCGGACAGTGCCAAGGACAAACCACAGCGGGGCGAAGTGCTGGCTGTTGGTGAAGGGCACGTCAAGAGCAACGGTACCAAGGCCGCTCTGACGGTCAAGGCTGGCGATCAGGTGATTTTCAGTTCCTACGCTGGCGACGAATTCAAGGTTGGCGAAGAAACCTACTTGCTGATGCGCGAAAGCGACATTCTGGCAATTATTCAGTAATTCAGTTCGCCGTGCGGCCGGTCCGCGTAGCGGCGATTGCAGATTTCCCAAGACACCATGCATTAGTTTAGGAGCATCTACGACATGCCCAAGATTATCGCCTTCGATCAAGAAGCGCAGGAAGCCATGAAGCGCGGGGTCCAGAAGCTGGCCCGTGCCGTTCGCGTCACCCTCGGCCCCCGTGGCCGTAACGTGATCATTGAAAAGAGTTTCGGCTCCCCAACTGTCACCAAGGACGGTGTCACTGTCGCTCGTGAAATCGAGTTGCAGGACAAGTTCGAAGACATGGGCGCCCGGATGGTTCGCGAAGTTGCGAGCAAGACCTCCGATACCGCTGGTGACGGGACGACCACCGCAACCGTTCTCGCCGAAGCGATCTACTGCGAAGGCCTGAAGGCTGTTGTCGCAGGCGTGAATCCAATCGACATGAAGCGCGGCATGGACAAGGCCGTCGAGCAGATCACCGCCAAGCTGAAGGCTGCCGCGGTCGAATGCAAGAACAAGAAGGCCATTGCCCAAGTCGGGACTGTTGCTTCCAATGGCGACACTGAAATCGGCAACATCCTGGCCGACGCCATGGAACAAGTCGGTAAGGACGGCGTCATCACCGT